>JACPVN010000543.1 GCA_016191715.1 Ignavibacteriota bacterium
GTGGGTTGGTCGCCGAACGCCCACTTTTTTGTCTCGCTCAGTCGGTTCACTCCGTCTCCCGTCTGCGGCGATTCATGACTCCCGCTCATCCCTTTTTTCAACGAACTGAAGATTTCATCGAGAGCATCTTTGCGCAAACGTTGGATGCCGCGCGTTGTCAGTTGCAACGAGCCGTCAAGTTCTTCGATGAGTCCGAGTTCTTTCAGTTTCTCAATCAAATCTTCGAGCGACATGTTTTCGTCGAAGATGCCATACTCACGCGCAATCTGCCGGAGCCATTCAAGCGCTTCTTCCACATCGCCGCTTGTCTTCGTCACCATATAACTGAAGAGCGAGAGCAGGTTTTGGAGACGTTGCTCGTCGGTCATCGAGTCGGGTGTCCATTGGCTGTAAAGAAATTTCATTTCAGGGAACCATGAAATAGTTAAAAAAATCAGAAGATGTTTATAAACGAAACATACTGTTGCCCCGAACTTCTTTCAGGGTACATGCCGCGCAGATGCAGATACTGAAATATTTTCAGCGTGACGAAATTCGGACCTTTGAGACTGCCTTAACGTATTTGTCTCGTCATTTCTTTCCGCGTTTTTTCTTCTCCTCAAACAATGTCTGTTGTTCTCCCTCACCTGCAACTTCTTTCGTTGCACCTTCTTCCTCTTCCGAAGGAACGGCGGCAACTGCGGAAACATTATCTTTTTCATCAAGACGAATGAGGCGAACGCCTTGCGTGTTCCGTCCTGCGACGCGAATTGTCTTTGCTGGCTGACGGATGATGATGCCTTGTGATGTTACAACCACGATGTCGTCATTGTCTAACACCTCTCTGATGGCAACCATGTTTCCGGTTTTTTCTGTAATCTTCAACGTGTACACGCCTTTGCCGCCGCGATGACTGACACGGTAATCGGCAAGGTCGCTCCGTTTTCCGAAACCATCTTCCGAGACAACAAGAATTGTTGTTGTTTGTCTTCGCGCCGCAACAGCGCCGACAACTTTATCTTTCTTCTCTAACCTGATTGCACGAACTCCGCTCGCCGTACGTCCCATCGGTCGCGCTTCCGATTCATGGAAGCGAATAGCAATTCCCTTATTCGTTCCGATGACGATGTCGGATTTTCCGTCGGTGAGTTTTACATCAATCAACAGGTCTCCCTTTTGTAATTTGATGGCGGCGATTCCGTTTTTACGCGGGTTGCTGTACTCCGAAAGCGCAGTCTTTTTAATCAAGCCCTGTTCGGTGAACATTGCAACGTAGTGGTCGTCATCAAATTGTGCGACGGAAACAAACGCCGTGATTTTTTCATCCGTTTGTTTGTGAACGAGGTTGACGATTGATTTCCCGCGCGCCATTCGTCCCGCTTCGGGAATCTCAAATACTTTCAACCAATAGCACCGGCCTTTATCCGTGAAGAACAAAATATAATTGTGCGTAGAGGCGATGAACATTTGTTCGATAAAATCATCTTCCTTCGTCGTCGCGCCTGTAACTCCTTTGCCGCCACGGGCTTGCCGTCTGTAGTTCGAGACAGGGAAGCGTTTGATGAATCCGCCATGACTGACCGTGATGACGACATCTTCCTGCGCAATCATGTCTTCAATGCTGAACTCTTCCGCTTTGTAGATGATTTCCGTCCGGCGTTCATCACCATATTTCTTTTTGATTTCCTGCAATTCTTCTTTGATGATTTGCATCTGCAATTTTTGGCTTGCAAGAATTGCTTTCAACTTCTCGATGAGTTTAATCGTCTCTTTGTATTCTTCTTCAATCTTTTTCCGCTCAAGACCGGTGAGCCGTTGCAGGCGCATGTCGAGAATTGCTTTCGCCTGAATTTCGGAAAGTTTGAATCGCTTCATCAATTGTTCCTGCGCCGTCGGAACGTCTTTCGATTTTTTGATGACACGAATAACTTCATCAATGTTATCCAGCGCGATGATATACCCTTCGAGTAAGTGTGCGCGCTTCTCCGCTTCATCCAAATCATACTTTGCGCGGCGAACAACAACTTCATTTCTGTGTTTGATGAAGTGATCAATTATCTGTCGGAGTGTCAGCGTCTGCGGGCGTCCATCAACCAACGCGAGCATGATAACGCCGAATGTTGTCTGAAGTTGTGTGTGTTTGTAAAGATTATTCAGCACAACTTCCGCATCGGCATCGCGTTTCAAATCAATCACGACACGCAATCCGTCTCTGTCGGATTCATCATTCACGCCGGAGATGTCCTCTAATTTCTTTTCCCGGACAAGTTCTGCAATCTTCTCAATCAATGATGCCTTATTGACCTGATAGGGAACTTCGGTGACGATAATTCTCTGGCGGTCTCCTTTTCCTGTTTCGATGTTCGCCTTCGCACGAACTATAATTTTCCCGCGTCCTGTTTTGTACGCATCCTTCACTCCATCGTAGCCATAGATAATTCCACCCGTCGGGAAATCAGGCGCCTTAATAATCTTCATCAACTTTTCTTCGGGAAGCGCCGGGTTATCAATCACGGTGATACAGCCGTCTATTACTTCTGTGAGATTGTGTGGAGGAATATTAGTCGTCATCCCAACAGCAATTCCCGAACTTCCGTTGACGAGAAGATTCGGAATCTGCGCGGGCATAACGGTCGGTTCTTTCAGCGTGTCGTCAAAGTTCGGGGCATAGTCAACCGTGTTTTTGTCTAAGTCGCGAAGCATTTCTTCTGCGATTCGGGAAAGCCGCGCTTCTGTGTAACGCATTGCCGCCGGAGCGTCTCCATCCATCGAGCCAAAGTTCCCTTGTCCATCTACGAGCGGATAGCGGAGAGAAAAATCCTGCGCCATTCGAACCATCGTATCATACACCGCCGAATCTCCGTGCGGGTGATATTTACCAAGCACTTCTCCGACGATACGCGCACTTTTCTTGTACGCCCGATTGCTCGCAAGTCCAAGGTCGCTCATGCCGAATAACACGCGGCGATGAACGGGTTTCAATCCGTCGCGCACATCGGGTAACGCTCTCGACACGATCACGCTCATCGCGTAATCTATGTATGAGCCCTTCATTTCGTCTTCAATATCTACGGGGACTATTTTTTCGCTTAATGTTGCCATTCTGTTTTTAGTTCTAAGTTTTTAGTTGTCTGTTCTTTTTTCCTATTACAAAACCGTTGAAACGGCTTCCTTGAAAAAGAATTCTTTTTATTAACCCCAGACTTAAGTCTGGGGTTTGTACAAATTAATATCTATGTAACCGCTTCAGCGGTTTGATAAATAAGCAATCCCAATCGTAATATCAATGTCTCCGGTGAAGCGCGGCTCACCATGAAGAATTACTGCCTGTCCACTGATTACCATGTACGGAATCTTTTCTCGGTTGAGTTTTGGTACAATCCTCGAGAGAAGTTTTTCAAATACCGAAATTCAACACTCTTGCCATAGCAATTAAGTGACCAATATCTTCTATGCTGTCTTTCGATGTCAACTTTCCAAGCGATTTAACCTCTTCGTAAATCGAATTCAGAAGATTGTATTTTTGTTCGAGCGTCAGCGGATGCTCGCGTTCGTGCGCTCTATTTCTTTGGGATTTCTTATCATATCTCAACTACTTTGTACTCACAGACTCAGTTTATACATCCAAGTTCCGCACATACTTCGCATTCTTTTCGATGAACGCGCGGCGCGGCTCTACTTCATCCCCCATTAAAATGGAAAATGTTCTGTCTGCATCTGCGGCGTTTTCAACTGCAACCTGTAATACTGTTCGCGTTTCGGGATTCATCGTTGTTGACCACAGTTGCTCGGGATTCATTTCTCCCAACCCTTTGAAACGGGAGATTGCCATTCCGCTCGAGTTGACGACAACTTCTTCTCCTTCCATAACTTCAACCGTTGCTTCTTCTTTCTCCGCATCTTTTTTCTTTTCGCCCTTTAATCGTTTAATGATTTCATCCCGCTCTTCATCATCGAACGCGTAATGTTCCTGTTTTCCTTTTTTGACTTTGTACAACGGCGGCTGTGCGATATACACATGCCCAAGGTCAATCAACTCTCTCATGTGCCGGAAGAAGAGCGTGAGCAAGAGCGTGCGGATGTGTGAACCATCCACATCGGCATCGCACATGATGATGATTTTTCCGTAGCGCAATTTTGCCGAACTGAAATCTTCGCCTACGCCCGTGCCAATTGCCTGAAAGATGCAACGGATCTCCTCGTTCTCAAGAATTTTATGCATGCGTGATTTTTCCACGTTCAGGATTTTTCCTTTGATGGGAAGAATTGCCTGAAATCTTCTGTCACGACCCTGCTTTGCCGAGCCGCCTGCGGAATCTCCCTCTACAATGTAGAGTTCACAGTGTTCCGGGTCTTCAATTGAACAATCGGCAAGTTTACCGGGAAGCGTTGAAGATTCGAGCGCGTTTTTCCTTCGAGCAAGTTCGCGTGCCTTGCGGGCGGCCTCCCGCGCTTCTGCGGCACGTAAACATTTTTCTATAATTCGTTTCGCATCGGGTGGATTTTCATCGAGCCACGTTGCAAGACGTTCACCAACTACTCCCTCAACTATTCCCTTCACTTCGCTGTTGCCAAGTTTTGTTTTTGTTTGTCCTTCGAACTGCGGTTCGGGAACCTTCACGCTAATCACCGCCGTCAATCCTTCACGGAAATCGTCGCCCGTCAATTGGACGCTGTTTTCTTTTACGATATTATTTTTCGACGCGTAACTGTTCAGTGTACGGGTAAGTGTGGTACGAAAACCAATGAGGTGCGTTCCGCCTTCGTGTGTGTTGATGTTGTTGACATACGTAAAAATGTTTTCGTTATACTGGTCGTTGTATTGAAATGCAACCTCGACTTCGACTACTCGACCGTTTTCATCCTTGTCCTGTCCTTTTGCATAGAACGATTTTTTCAACAGCGACGGTCGGGTTGAGTCAATATATTTTACAAACTCAATCAGTCCTCCTTTAAAGTGAAATTCTTCTTCCTGCTCTTCCCCTTTCCTCAAATCGGCAATACGAAGAACCACATCAGGATTGAGGAATGCAAGTTCCCGCAAGCGTTCTGCAATTGTTTCAAATTTGTAAGTTCGGTTTTTGAAAATCGTTCCGTCCGGCAGGAAGGTAACTTTTGTTCCCGTTTTTTTTTCTTCTGACTTGCCAATGACCTTAACAGGTTCGACCGGATTTCCTTGTTTGAATTTCTGAAACCATAATTTTCCATCACGGGAAACTTCCACTTCAAGCCACTCGGAAAGCGCGTTCACCACCGAAACACCAACGCCGTGCAAACCTCCGGAAACTTTGTACGTGCTTTTATCAAACTTCCCGCCCGCGTGCAGAACCGTCATAACAACTTCGAGCGCGGAGCGTTTCTCTTCTGCATGAATACCGGTCGGAATTCCGCGCCCATCATCAATTACCGTGATTGAACCATCTTTGTTGATGCTGACATCAATATTATGTGCAAAACCCGCGAGCGCTTCATCAATCGAGTTATCCACAACTTCATATACAAGGTGATGAAGACCGCGCGTAGAAACATCTCCGATATACATCGCCGGTCGCTGACGAACCGGATCGAGTCCTTTGAGAACGGTAATGTCATCTGCCGTGTATTCGCCTTCTTGCTTTTTCTTATTTTCTTTTTCTGATTTCATTTCTGTTCGATTTCTACCGAAAAATTATATCCTTGATTAAATCTTTTTGTACTGCTTTGTTGACTTTTGCTATCAACTCTCGTTTGAGAAATACTAACTCGTTTCGCCACACCGATGATGTGACATGAACAACTAACGTATCACCTTCGACACGAACAGGAACCGTTACGCGCCCTATCTGCTCGCCTACGATTTCACTCCACCGGTCGAGCGCTTCGGCTTTCTTCAACCTCTGCCCAATTCCCAGATTCTGAATCACGGAGGCGAGTACACCCCCAAGTTGTTTTGGCGCCGAAGTTCTCATGCAACAATGACTTCTTCTTCCGGAACAACAGAGCCGTTCTTAATAAAAAATTTTCTGTTTGTATGATTGAACTCCACAAACGGCTCAAACCACTTCACCGAGGTCGAGGTGATAAATGTTTGACTGATGGTTCCTACAAAATCCAACAACCGTTTCGAGCGGCGTTCATCCAACTCACTGAAAATATCATCGAGCAAAAGCAACGGCGTTTCGTTGCAAAGGTTTTTCAAATAGAAAAACTCACCCAACTTCAATCCAACCAAAAATGTTTTGTGTTGGCCTTGTGAACCATACTTCCGCAAATCAAGTCCGTTAACCGTGAAGACAAACTCATCTCTGTGCGGACCGATGAGAGTTGAGCCGACGCGCAGTTCTTCTTTTCGATTTTGCACCAATAACGTTTTCAACAACCGCCGGCAATCATCTTCAGACGAGAACGATTCTGCAAAAGGAGAATATTCAATCTGCGGTTCTTCTTCACTCCCGACAAGTTCGTGATACGATGAATGAAGAATGTTTTTAAATCCGTCAACAAATAATTTTCGCCGGTGAGTGAGAGTCGCACCATGTTGAAGAAGTTGTTCATCCCACGATTCAAGCAACCCGGAGGGATTCATATTTCCGATTCGGGCATCGAGCAGAATTTTATTTCGCTGTTTGATGACACGGCGGTATTCCATCAACGATTTTAAATAGACAGAACTTGCCTGAGAAATCACAAAATCGGCAAATCTGCGGCGTTCTTCCGGTCCGCCGGACGTAATTGGGTTGTGTTCAGGCGAGCAAAT
Source organism: Ignavibacteriota bacterium (assembly GCA_016191715.1). GTDB lineage: Bacteria > Bacteroidota > Ignavibacteria > UBA10030 > SZUA-254 > FW602-bin19. The sequence goes on from JACPVN010000543.1 coordinate 6,716, forward strand.
TACTACAGGAAATTTTCCAATGACGGTAGAAAACGGCTCAACCGATTTCTTATTAATGAAATACGCTTTTTGTGTTTGCTGTTTATCGTAAGCGACGCGGACTTTGTTTTCGTTGCCCGATTCAGAAACAAACGTTCCTTCCTGCTCGAAAAATTCTGTTCCAAGCCGCAGAACAACGGCATCACTGCTCGCGTAAAAACTCTTCGTCAGACAGAGATACGAAATTGCTTCGAGGATATTTGTTTTTCCTTGTCCGTTCTCTCCTAAAATAAGATTGGCGTTGTTTCCGAATTCAAAAAACGATTCGGCGTGATTCCGAAAATTTTGTAACCGAAGTGTCGTTAGACGCATTCACGGTTCAACTTTATGCGTTCAAGCGAACCGGCATCACCAACATTAAAATATCTTCGCCTTCTTTCTGAGTTGGAGGTCGAACTGTTACTGCGCGGGTTGATGTGTTCAACATGAACACTACTTCGTCGCTATCTATATGTGATAACACATCAACAACATATCCCGCGTTGAAACCGATTTCCATATCGTCTGCATCATAATCGCAAGTGAGTGTTTCGTTTGCTTCGCTTCCGAAGTCAATATCTTCTGCAGAGACTGACATCGTATTACTTTTGATGGCGAACCGAACCTGCCGTGTCGTAGTGTTTGCAAACAACGATGTTCTTCGTACCGAAGAAAGAAGTTGGTTTTTATTCACCGTAAGTTTCTTGGTATTGTCCTGCGGAATTACACTTTCGTAATTTGGATATTTCTCCTCGATGAGTCGCGTAATGAGAATAAGATTTCCAAGTGTAAATTTGATGTGCGATTCATTAAAGAGAACAGTTCCTTCAGATTCTTCGAGACTCTTTGCAATCAGTTTAAGCGCCTTCGCCGGAATAATTACATCTGTTGATTTATGCTTTGATTTGAATGTCGTTTCCCTCATTCTTACAAGACGATGACCATCGGTCGCTACTGCACAAATTTCTTCCGGTCTGATTTGAAACAATACACCGGTCATTGCCGGGCGTAGTTCATCGCTACTGACGGCAAATTCTGTTTTTGAAATCAATCTTCGAAGAATATCGCTTCCAATCTTTAATTCTTTCTCACCTTTAAAATCCGGTAGTGACGGATAATTCTCATTCGATTCACCGGTAAGTTTGTATTCTCCGTTCTCCGTGTTCATCACTATTTTGAATGTGTCGGTATCTACGTTGAATTTTACTGTCGGGTCGGTAAGCGAGCGGACAGTTTCTAAAAGCCGTTTTGCAGGAATAACAAACTTACCTTTATCTTTACTGTCGACATTCAATTTGATTGTCGTATACATTTCAAGGTCTGTCGCGGTTATTTCTAACTCATTGCCGGAAAGTTCAAAAAGAAAATTTTCTAAAATCGGTAACGTGGACTTTGCCGGAATTACTCCGCTGATGCTTCCTAAATGTTTTTGGAGGTCTGATGTGGATACGGAAAATTTCATGTAAAATAAACTCCTAAGAGAAAATTGGTGATAAAAAATGCGTGAAGAAAGTACGCATTTTTTGGGTGACTTACAATATCAAAATCCTTGTAACATATTGTGATATAATATATTATAAGAGAGAGATTTCTTTAAAATTGTTTGTATTAATATGTTTGTGAATATGTGGATAACTTAGAGGATATGTCTTTTTCTACTCAGTTTGATGAGGCATTTGAGTTTTATTTTGTGAATGCAGTGTGGATTATACCTGGAGTTATAGACACGATCCACGACTGGCAATAAATAAGAAAAAGTAAATGAACTTGTCAACACTCTACTCAGAAACTATCAAGAGAAATAACATGTTTGCCAACAACTTATCCACAGCCGGTCAGCAACTATAATCTGCTTTCTAATTTCGATTTGAGCGAAAGAACCAACTGGCGATGTTTGGCATCATTCTTCATGTTGTCTTCTACGGTTTGATACGCATGGATGACTGTGCTGTGGTCGCGTCCTCCGAAATGTAAACCGATAGTATTAAGTGATGAGTTTGTTAATTCTTTTGAAAGATACATAGCAATTTGTCGAGGCGTAACGACTTCCTGCTTACGAGTTTTTCCACGTAACAAATCTTCAGGAATACAGAACTGTTGACTTACAAGCCGTTGGATATCTTCGATGGTAATGTGAGTACGGAACTCACCAATCACAGAACGAATAACATCTTTTGCAAGGTCAATATCAATTACTCGTTTTTCTAACGATGCTCGTGCAGTAATTCCAATCAAACAACCCTCGAGTTCGCGAATGTTTGTTGTAACGTTTGATGCAACAAATTCTATTACTTCGTGTGAGATTTCAATGTTTTCGGTGGAACTTTTGGCTTTGAGGATTGCAATACGCGTTTCAAGGTCCGGAGGTTGAACATCGGTTGTTAATCCCCATTGAAAGCGAGAAATCAGTCTATCGTTCAATCCTTTCAGTTCTTTTGGAGAACGGTCGCACGAGAGTACAATTTGTTTTCCTTGTTGATGCAAGGCGTTGAAGATGTGAAAGAAATAATCCTGTGTTTTTTCTTTTCCCGCGAAGAATTGAATGTCATCAACAATTAAGAGGTCAATGTTACCATAGAAGTTTGAAAAATCGGCAATGTTATTTTTCTGAATCGCATCAACAAAATCCACTGTAAATTTTTCGCTCGAGATGTACAATACTCTCGTTGGTTTGCCGGAACGAACAACTTGATTTCCGATAGACTGAACGAGATGTGTTTTTCCCAATCCCACACCTCCGTACACCACCAACGGATTGAACGACGTTCCTCCGGGATTGTTAGCAACCGCAAGCGCGGCGGCAAGAGCAAACTGATTGCTTTCACCTTTAACATAATGGTCGAATTTGTATTTTGGATTCAGCCCGGATTCAAATTGTGGTTTTGGAGTAATGCTTATTTGATTGTTTGAAACTCGCGGAACATTTGTTTCATCAACGCGCGGAGAAGAAAAAACAGAAGGAACAGGGCTGAGATTTTCGTTAAGTGCATCTTCGTCTTGAGAGATGATATACTGAACGGGAATTTCTTTTCCATACGCCTGAGCGAGCGAATCGTTAATGGTTTTGTAAAAATGTTCTTCAATCCATTCAAAGAAAAACGGACTTGGAACCTGAAGGAAGAAATTATTCTGTTCTATTCTCAGTGGAACAATCGGCTCAATCCACGTTTTGAAATTCAAATTACTAAGTTTATTTCGAAGGATGTTAAGGCAATCCTGCCAAATTTGTTGAGCAGAGAGGTCTAATACGGCAGTCTTGGTCGGTTTTTCAATCTCAGAAGAGATATTCACACTAAGTTCTTGAGTTTCCATGATTCTAATTCGTTACAGATAAATAAGTTAACGGGAATAGTTGAATTATCCACAATGTGTTAACAACTATGTGAACAACTTTTGCACAGAAGCTATCAAAACGCTTCAAATTGACAAATGCTTTAAGAGAATTTATTTTTCTTTCAAAAAAGCAGTGCTGAGTAAGAGCAAACTCGGAGTTATTAACAAATTACTTTAAGAATATTAACACAGATAACGCTTTGAAAACAAATCAATTTTCAAAGAAACAAAAGTTATCCACAAGTTATCAACACGAAGAATTCGGGCTTGTACATCACGATTATACAAAGAAATCAAATTCATCGCAACACCTCTCTCAGGAAAAAAATCTGTTTGGTTTTGAGCAGGGAAATTCATATTTTTAGCCCGCCTTTAAACAAACGCCGAGGAACATCTCATGTGTTCCTCTTTTTTTCCCTATTGGTAATAGATATTTAAGAACAGTCATGAAAAGAACATTTCAACCAAGCAATCGCAAGCGCAAGAACAAACACGGATTTCGTGAGCGGATGAAAACAAAGAACGGCAGAAGGGTGCTTGCTAGCCGTCGCGCTAAAGGTCGTTGGAAACTTACCGTCTCCGACGAGAAGTAACCGGTTTTAACCTGTGTGCGCGCAACTCTCAAAAAATCTGAAATTTTGAGGGGCAAAAAGAATTTTGAGCACCTTGTAAGAAATAGCAAGAAGTTCGAAGGAAAGTTTCTTCGCTGTTACGTGGCAATACAATTAAGGGAGGAACATCATTCTGTCAAACAAATCGTCGTCGCGTTTTCTGTCAGCAAAAAGCTACTCGCAAAGGCGGTTGACCGGAACAAAATCCGGCGGCTGATGAGAGAATCGTATCGGCTGAATAAATCAATACTTTTCACGCAAACCCCGGAATTATCAAAGCAAATCCAAATTTTGTTTGTCTATACATTTCCCCGAAAACAGGACGTTCCGCTTCCCTCCTTTGCATCTATTCAGGATGATATAAAAAGAATAATAGAAACAATTACAACATTCATCGGTGAGCGTGTTTAATTCGTTCATGATTATTGCAATACGTGCTTATCAGAAATTGATTTCTCCACTTCTGCCTGCTAACACATGCAGGTTTTATCCGACGTGTTCATCATACGCATTAGAAGCGTTTCAAAAGCACAACTTCTTCAAAGCGTTTTCGTTAGCAGTAAAAAGAATTTTTCGTTGTCATCCGTTCCATCCGGGCGGATACGACCCGGTCCCATGATAAAGTTTAGAAAGTAACTATGGATAGAAATACAGTCATCGCATTTGTTCTCATCGGTATCATTTTAATGGTGTGGATGTACATCACCGCACCACCGCCAAAACCCCCTCAACAAATTGTACACGATTCAACCACTATTCAAACGAAGCCCGACAGTTTGAAGCAACCGGCACAAGAAGTTGCCGATACGCTTACTGCACAAGATACACTTGGAAATTATTTTGCATTGCTCGCGTCTGGCGAGCGGAAAACTATTTTTGTCGAGACAGATTTATTCAACGCGAAACTTTCAAGCAAAGGTGGAAGTTTGAAATCGTGGGAATTGACAAAGTATAAAACGTGGGACAAGTCGCCCGTCAATCTGATTGATGAAACAAAGGGGGGCGATTTTCATCTCCTCTTTTCAACGAGTGAGGGCAAGGTAGTCAACACGAAAAGTCTTTATTTCACAACGTCTTATGCGAATTTTCAGAACATTAAACTTACGGGGTCGGATTCTCTTAGCATTGATTATGTCTTGAATGTTAATGAAAAAAGCAGAATCATAAAGACGTTGACGCTTTACGGGAATAAGTATGATGTGAGTGTTACGTACCGATTCGAAAACATGGAAACAATAATTTCTGATTTCGAATATCAGGTTACGTGGGAAACCGGGATGAAGTATGCTGAACATAACAGTGTGGATGAATCAGGATTTGCAAATGCCTCGATCTTTGCAGGAGGAGAACTCACAGAAATAGATGCCGCAAACGTGAACGAAGAGGTGAAGCAAAATGTAACCGGACAGGTTTCGTGGGTTGGAACACGGAACAAATATTTCGCTGTGGCGATGATTCCGAGCGGTGCGGAAAGCGAAGGAGCGTTTATTGAAGGGAATCGTTTAACAACGCCCGACCAAGGCGCGAAGGAAGATTACAGCGTCGGATTGCGTATGAAATTCCTCGGAAAAGAAGTTGAGACTTCACGCATCACATTATTCTTGGGCCCACTTGATTTCGATATCATCAAAAGTTATAATGTAGAACTTGACCAAATGATGAGTTTGGGAATGGCGTTTCTCATTCGACCAATTTCCGAGTGGTTTATCATTCCTCTTTTTCAATTTCTGAATTGGTTCATTCCCAATTATGGTTTTGTGTTAATTGTATTTTCAATCATCATAAAAATACTTTTACATCCGTTGAGCAAAAGCAGCTTGCAATCAATGAGCAAAATGCAAAAACTCCAACCGATGATTACCGAGTTACGGGAAAAGCATAAAGACGACCCACAAAAGATGAATGTGCAAATCATGCGGCTGTATTCAGAGTACGGCGTGAACCCTGCGGGCGGCTGTCTTCCGATGCTGTTACAAATGCCAATTTTATATGCACTTTGGTCTGTATTTCGCTCAACAATTGAACTTCGTCAGGCAGAATTTATTTGGTGGATAAAAGACCTCTCGATTCCCGATGTAATAGCAAAATTGCCTTTTACAATTCCAATTTTCGGAATAACTGAAGTTAGCGGTTTAGCGGTTCTTATGGGAATTACGATGTTCATCCAACAAAAAATGACCGTCCAAGACCCGCGTCAGAAAATGATGGTATGGATGATGCCGGTGTTAATGACATTATTATTCAATTCATTTCCTTCAGGTTTGAATCTGTACTATTTCATGTTTAATCTTCTTTCAATTGCTCAACAAGAATGGATAAAAAGAAAACACGGAGACGAACCATTGAAGAAGATTGACCCGTCGAAAAAATCAAAAGGAATTATTGCACGACTTGCAAAGAATCTTCCTGAGATGAAAAAGTAACTTCAATATTTTTCTTCAACCCCGCCCTGAAATTTTTCGGGACGGGGTTTTTTATTGTTTTTCACTTCCAACTTTTCTAAATTTCATATCCTAAATTTTCACCCAATGAAGCACCAAGACGATACCATAGCCGCAATAGTTACACCAATTGGTGAGGGCGGAATTTCAGTTATTCGACTTAGCGGAAGCGATTCTTTGAAAATTACAGAAAGATTTTTTCATGGAAAGACAAAATTAAGCGACGCGCAATCGCACACGGTTCACTTTGGTAACCTCGTAGATGAGAGTGAAAATGTTCTTGATGAAGTTTTGGTAACGGTTTTTAAATCGCCCACTTCATACACCGGTGAAAATGTTGTAGAAATTTGTTGTCATGGCTCTGTATTTGTAAGCAATAAAATCCTTGAAACCATACTTAAAGGAGGTGCGAGATTTGCGGAGCCGGGGGAATTCACCAAGCGTGCATTTCTCAACAATAAAATGGATTTAACTCAAGCAGAAGCAGTTGCTGATTTAATTCATTCAAGATCAGAGATGTTACACCAATCAGCTCTCAAACAACTTAAGGGAGGTACATCAGATAAAATACGTTTACTCAGAGATAAACTATTAGATATTTGTAGCTTAGTGGAACTTGAATTAGATTTCTCTGAAGAAGGCATTCAATTCCTTGAAAGAATAAAAACTATTGATACTATCAAACAAACGATTAAAGAAATGGAAGAACTTGTTAGTTCTTATGAGCAGGGAAAAATAATCAGAGATGGAGTTAAGGTAGTTATTTGTGGAGAACCGAATGTGGGAAAATCGAGTTTACTTAACGCGTTGTTAGAAGAAGAGCGGGCGATAGTGACTCATATTTCAGGAACGACAAGAGATACAATCGAGGAATCGTTCAAGTTAAGCGGAATTGTATTTCGAATAGTTGACACAGCAGGATTACGAGAGACCGAGGATGTTGTCGAAAAAGAAGGTATCAAAAGAAGTGAGAAAGAGATTCAAGATGCAGACATTATTCTGTTTGTGCGCGATATTTCAACGGGAGATTCCAATTTTCCCTTAGAAGAAATTAATATCCTGTTTACCCAAGAAGAACATCAAAAAAAAACTATAGTTATTAATAATAAAATTGATTTATTAGAAAACTATCCGCATACTATTAATTCGAATAATGCTAATGCAGTTTTTGTTTCTACTAAAAAGAAGATTGGATTAAATGAACTAAAAGAAAATCTCATCAAATTATCAACAAAGAACTCATTATATTTACAAGAAAACAATTTAGTAATAACCAATATTCGTCATAGGAATCTTATTCGATCGGCAAATGAATATATTAAGAAGGGATTGGATAGTATAGTAAAAAATATGAGTGGTGATTTTGTAGCGGTAGACCTAAGGATCGCACTGGGTTTGCTTGGAGAAATAACGGGTGAGGTGACAACAGAGGACATACTTAATAATATTTTTTCAAAATTTTGTATCGGAAAATGATTGTTTCACGTGAAACAGAAAAAATGAAATTTGATGTAGTTGTTGTTGGTGGAGGTCATGCTGGTGTTGAAGCATCATTGGCATCCGCACGGATGGGATGCAAGACGGCATTGTTAACGATGTCTATTAACTCGGTTGGTAGAATGTCTTGTAATCCAGCGGTTGGAGGAAGTGCGAAAGGACATCTTGTTCGAGAAATTGATGCGCTTGGTGGTGAAATGGGTAAAATTGCAGATGCCACAGCAATTCACTTTAAGATGTTAAATAAATCTAAAGGTCCCGCCGTTTGGTCGCCACGATGTCAAAATGACAGAGAGTGGTACTCGAAGGAGGCGATTCGGGTAATATTATCTCAGGAAAATTTATTTGTAATTGAAGATTCGTTGAGAGAATTTGTTGTTGAGGAAAATGGAGATGCAAGGGATAAATACAAAATCATCGGATTGATTACTTGTTCCGGACTATCAATAAAGTCAATGTCGGTGGTTTTATGTGCAGGAACGTTCTTGCGTGGATTAATGCATACCGGGAGGAACAGTAAAGATGGCGGTAGATATGGTGAAAGTGCTTCTGACTATGTAACTGAATCGCTTACTAGTCTTGGCTTTGTTAGCGGCAGACTGAAAACCGGCACGCCTCCTCGGGTTGACACTAAATCAATTAATTTTCAAGAAACAGAAGAACAGCATAGCGATGATGTTCCTTCACCGTTTTCCTTCGGCAATGAGAGATTGGTCAATAAACTCATCCCAATGTTTCTAACTTATACAAATCAAAAAACACACGATGTAATGAGGAAGGGATTTGGCGAATCCCCAATGTTTACAGGGAGAATTAAAGGGGTTGGACCAAGATATTGCCCTTCAATAGAAGACAAAATTGTTAGATTTTCTGAAAGAGAACGTCATCAAATATTCTTAGAACCCGAGGGATATAATTCAAACGTTCTCTATGTCAATGGATATTCAACGAGTCTTCCTGAGGAAATTCAGCTCGAGGGGCTAAGGACAATTCCATGCATGGAGTATGTAAAAATGTTAAGACCGGGCTATGCAGTCGAATATGACTACTTTCCGCCACACCAACTAAAACACACTCTTGAGGCAAAATCTGTCGATGGATTATTTTTAGCGGGACAAATTTGTGGTACTTCGGGTTATGAAGAGGCCGCAGCACAAGGTTTAATGGCTGGAATTAATGCTGCACTCAAAATAAAAGAGCGAGACCCGTTTGTTTTGAAAAGATCGGAGGCATTTATTGGTGTTTTAATTGATGATTTAATCAATAAAAGTACTGAGGAGCCGTACAGAATGTTTACATCACGAGCAGAATATCGTCTCGTCCTTCGTCAAGATAATGCTGATAGAAGATTAATGAGATATGGGCAAAAACTTGGATTGGTTGGCAGTGATTGTCTATCAAGGTTAAATCTGAAGGAGCGGTTGGTAAGCATTGGAATTGACTTTCTTGAAAAAGTTTCTATCTCACCCGAAAAAATAAATCAATTGTTTCAGAAAAATGGGACAAGTGAAATAAATCAGAGGGAGAAGATGATTGGAATACTCAAAAGACCTGAAATTCAACTCGCCGAATTACTTCAAATATCAAACGAAACGGATCACTGTTTTATTGTTGAGTTGAATCAAATATCGTCCGGTAAACTAAAAAAAGAAATCATTGAACAGATAGAAATTGAGGTAAAGTATGAAGGATATATTTCAAGACAGCAGGCAGAAATAAAAAAGTTTGAAAATGTTGAGAAAATGAGAATTCCTGACGATTTTGAATATGCAAAAGTAAAAGCGCTTTCGAACGAGGGGAAAGAAAAACTAAATAAAATCAAACCCTCATCTATCGGTCAAGCATCAAGAATTAGTGGAGTTACTTCGTCTGATATTTCCGTTCTGATGGTTTATTTAGGCAGATAATAATTCGCTATATAATCTTAATTTATAAATACTTAATATTACTTGACTAAAAACAAACAAATATTTTTTGTCAAAATATTCGAAAAAAATAATATTTGTGTATCAAATGAACAGTTTGAAGTATTGAACTTGTTTGCGAGTCAGCTTCTTGAATGGAACGGGAAGGTGAATCTTATTTCTCGAAAAGATGAAGAGAATCTTTGGGAGAAACATATTTTCGGTTCGCTCCTGTTGATATCTAAACTGAATTTTGAACGACACGCGAGTATTGTAGATGTTGGTACGGGCGGCGGTTTCCCGGGAATTCCATTGGCGATTTGTTTACCCGAAAATCAATTCACGCTCGTTGATTCAATTCAAAAGAAAATCAACGCGGTAAATGATATTATAACTCAACTTGGATTGACAAATGTAACTGCGATTTGTTCGCGTGCAGAAACATTAAGCGAAACGAGTGAACATAAAAATCGGTATGATTATATTGTATCGCGTGCGGTTGCCCGTGTGAACGAAATCGTACGATGGTCAAAAAATTTCTTATGCAAGAATCAACTAGAAACACAAAACGAAAAACAAAAAACCGTTACAACGCTGAGAAGAAATTCAATTGTTATGTTCAAGGGCGGAGATATTTCAGAAGAAATTCGAGAAACGGAAATCAAACAGAAACCCAAATCAATCGAAGTAATACCGCTCAATGTGAATGGATTAGAATCGTTTGGCTTTGCCGACAAAAAACTTGTCATAATTCGCCTATGAAATCAATCAAGAAGTATAACACAAAATTGTTCACTCAACTCTCAGGTTTGATGACAGAGCAACGAAACACAAGTAGTATGAACATAGATTCGCTCAATGTCGAAGAGGTGTTACTCCTTATAAATAAAGAAGATACACGTGTTCCAAGAGCGGTCGAAATGGAGATACCGTTCATCGCAAAAGCCGTGAAGTTGATTGTGCGGTCATTCAAACAGGGCGGGCGATTAATATATGTTGGCGCGGGAACGAGCGGACGACTTGGAATTCTTGATGCTTCGGAATGTCCGCCAACGTACGGAACTGAACCGACCATGGTACAAGGAATTATCGCCGGTGGAAATGAATCGGTGTTTCGTGCGAAGGAGGGCGCGGAAGATAAATCAGAACTTGGCGCTGAGGATATTCGAAAGTTGAAAGTTACAAAGCATGATGTCGTGTGCGGGATTGCCGCGAGTATGAGAACGCCGTATGTTGTTGCGGCTATTAAGGAAGCGAAACGACTTGGTGCGAAAACAATTTATGTTACAACGAACCCGCGTTCGTTCCTCAAGAAAAAAGAGTATGCCCAACTTCGCACAAATCTTGATGTTGCGATTTGTCCGGAGGTCGGACCGGAGGTTATCATGGGTTCAACTCGAATGAAAGCAGGAACAGCACAGAAACTTGTTTTGAATATGCTGACGACAGCATCAATGATTCAACTGGGTAAAGTTTATGAAAACATGATGGTTGATTTGAAACTCAACAGTAAGAAGTTGGAAGAACGCGCCAAACGCGTTTTGATGATTGCTGCCGGCGTTGATTATGAAGAAGCGGCTATGGCTCTTCAAAAAGCAAACGGACATGTTAAAACTGCCATAGTGATGATTAAGAAAAATGTCCCAGCATCAGAAGCCAAGAAATTATTGAAGAAAAGTAACGGCTTTGTTCGCAAAGCCATCAATAAACATTCGGAAAATTATCTATCAACCCATTCCCTACATTTATAACCTCTAACCAAAATGAAAAAAGACCTCTTACTCGACTCAGAAATCTATCCCCCTTTTGAAGGATTTCCAAAAGAAGGATTAACATTTCTTAAACAATTGAAGAAAAACAACACGCGTGAATGGTTCGCGCAGCACAAACCGGAGTTTGAAAACTTCGTGAAACTGCCGATGCAATGTTTCATTTCTGAGTTGAAAACGCCGATGTCAAAGGTAGCGCCGGAAATGGAAGTCAATCCAAAGAAAAATATTTTCCGTATTTACCGCGACACACGATTCAGCAAAGACAAGACGCCGTATAAAACACACGTCGCCGCCGTGTTTCATCTGAAAGGACATTGGGAAGATAGCGCGGGATATTATGTTCATGTCGAGCCGGGACACATTTATGTCGGCGGAGGAATTTACATGCCCGATACAGACCAACTCAAGAAAATTCGTGCGGCTATTGCTCATCGCCCGAAAGATTTTCTCGAAGTAGTTGAAAGCGCGAAGTTCAAAAAAGTGTTTGGAAAAATAGAGGGAGAAAAACTCCAACGAGCGCCGCTTGGTTTTCCCATAGACCATCCGATGATTGATTGGCTCAAACACAAACAATTATACACAGGAGTCGAGTGGGATGACACGGAATGTCTCTCGCCAAAGTTTGTAGAGAAGGTGATGAGTGTCTATAAAGACCTGTACCCGTTTGTTCGGTTTTTGAACTCCGCACTAGGCAAGTAGTAACTGCATAACGCTTGAAGAAATTTTTTTTCCTTACTGCCGGCTCGCTCTCAGTTCTTCTTGGAGTAATTGGTATTGTCGTCCCGTTGTTGCCAACCGTTCCGTTTTTATTGCTCGCCGCGTACCTGTACGCAAAAGGTTCGGAACGATTTTATTTGTGGTTGATTCACCACAAATGGCTCGGTACCATTCTGACAAATTACAAAGAAGGAAAAGGAATTCCGATTAGAATAAGGATATATTCTGTAGTGTTCCTTTGGGTAACAATCGGCGCGTCCATAGTTTTTCTTATTGAAGATACCGCGGCAAAAATTATTATGCTTCTCGTTGCTTCAGGGATTACGTTGCGTTTGATGTTGATGAAATCGAAGGAGTAATCCCTGACGATATGTGTGTAAGGAGGAACACACGGGCAACATTCTGAGGCAAATAATTATTACCGTCTCGAAGAATAATTGAATCTATGAGTCGAATCTAAAAAATATTCTCTAAGTATGTTCGGGAACGATACAATCTGTTTTCGACTTGATTATGTCAGGCAATACACTTTTTTTTGAGAGCAGACTCATCTAATAAAATTACACTCACCTGAAGTTTTCAGTTTCTACCTCATTCAAACAAATTTTGAAGAAAAAACGAAAAAAAAATATTTTCACTTACGTTTCATTTTCCTTGACTTTTACAGCGAAATGTTTTATTTTGTGGTAGTTATATGACTACCATTTAATATAAACAATGAAATCTTCACTTACAGAGAAACAACAAAAGGTTTTGGAGTTCATTCAAAACTTTATTCAACAAAACGGCTTTGTTCCATCCGAGCGGGAAATTGCCCGGAAGTTAAGAATCAAATGGGTGCGGGCTGTGCAGAAACATCTAGACGCGTTGGAGAAGAAGGGATACCTGCAGAAAGGCGGAGGAATTCGTCGCGGTATCAAATTGCGGGATGTCGCGTTTGGAACAGGTACTCCGATTCTTGGAAGGATTACCGCCGGCCAACCTATTCTCGCCGTCGAAAATGTTGAGGGCTATCTCACGCTTGATGCAACGTTTTCAAAACAGGGAAAAACATTTCTCCTGAATGTCGTTGGGATGAGTATGAAAGATGCAGGCATACTTGACGGCGACCTCGTTCTTGTCAGACAACAATCGTCGGCAGAAAACGGTGACATCGTCGCGGCTCTCATTGGCGATGAAGCAACGGTCAAACGTTTCAGACGGACGAACGAAGCGATTCTTCTTGAACCGGAAAACACGGACTTTCAACCCATCGTCGTTATGGAAAACGAGCAGTTCACAATACTTGGAAAAGTTATTGCATCGCTACGCATCCTTGACAATCAATCACGACAAAGTATTTTCACTCATCAATAATTTTTGCAAAGAGTACGTATGAACAAACTAAAAGAATTACCCGAAATATTCATTGGAACCGGCGGCTGGGGGTTTGGACAGTCCGACCATTTGTTTTATCCATCGAAAACAAAAAAGGATTTCAGAAAGTTGGAATACTACAGTCAGTATTTTGACAGCGTGGAAATCAACTCGACGTTTTACAATCCCTCGTTTGCTCCGTGGCATGTGGAACGCTGGCTGAATGATGTTTCTGCAAACACCAATTTTCAATTCACGGTAAAACTTTTTCAGGGATTTACCCACGATGATACCGCGACA
>JACPVN010000544.1 GCA_016191715.1 Ignavibacteriota bacterium
CTTTTCATTCTGTTGGTTGAATGAGATTTTAATATTCATTTAAGATTTAAGAGAAAGTGAGTCGCACATTTAGTATTGATAACGAAAGTGGAAGTTCGAACGGTCGTTAACAAGAATTTAATTCTCCCGTTAAGGATTACAACCGAACGGACTTCCATTTTTTTATAATTGATAAACTTGTAGTTAGAAAATAATCAGCATGTATCTCCAACTCAACCCTAATAAAATAATTGAAACAGCCGAGAATCTTCACCGGAGAATTGCAGAGCGTTTTCCAACTTCCGGTTTGGAGAATGTCGCCAATGAAGTTGTAACATTGTCACGACAATCAGCTAAACGGGCGAAAGATATTACACGACCGATGCCGGTGTTCAGAATTTGTGCCGTATTGTTCATTGGTATTTTCATCTATACAATTATCAGAGTGTTGCTTCATTTGGATTTTGCTCCTGTGGCAAACAGTCTTTCTGATTTACTTCTAGCGTTAGATGCGAGTATTGAGTTGCTTGTCTTTTCAGGCGGCGGTGTAGTTTTCTTAGTTACGTTCGAAACAAGAATTAAACGCCGTCGTGTCTTAAAAGCGCTTCATGAATTACGTTCGCTTGCTCATGTGATAGATATGCATCAACTTACAAAAGACCCGGAAGGATTGAGCAATGAATCGGTTTCGACAACGCCCGTTCAGGAGAAAATATATTCTCCTTTGGAATTACAACACTATCTTGATTATTGCAGTGAACTGCTTTCTATCATCAGTAAACTTGCCGCTCTGTATGTCCAGAATTTTCCTGACCAGATTATTTCCAATGCAGTAAATGATATTGAGCAATTGTCAAATGGTTTGTCAAGAAAAATCCGGCAAAAAAATAATGATAATAAATAAGGTCTGATTACGTTTACAACCCGCCTACGAAACTGTCCGAGAACCCCGACCGCTCGGTTCAGCGTCCTCGCTGAACCATCAATACAATTCGCATTCAGCACCAAGCGCGGACGCTTGGTGGAGCAACAGATAGTTCTCGGACAGTTTCTACGGCTCGTAAAGTAGGGAATCGGACTTTACATTTTTGTAAAAGAAGTAACATAAACTTAGATTCAACATATTACCAATCATTCTAAAAGGAAACACGTATGTTTTTTATAGTCCCGCTTATTATTCTGTTTGCCATTCTTTTTTGGGCGATCATGAAATACAATATACTCGTTACCATGAAGAATCAGGTAACCAATGCATGGAGTCAAATAGATATTCAATTAAAGCGCAGGCACGATTTAATTCCGAATCTTGTGAACACCGTGAAAGGTTACATGGAGTTCGAGCAAGATACACTTCGCCAAGTCATACAGGCGCGTAATGCCGCGGCGAGCGCTAAAGGTGTTGCTGACTCTGCTGTAAAAGAAGGAGAACTTACACAATTGCTTTCCCGCTTATTTTCTCTCGTTGAAAATTATCCTGAACTGAAAGCAAATGAAAATGTCAGAACACTAATGGAAGAACTTACATCTACGGAGAATACGGTATCATTCTCACGACAATTCTATAATGACATCACGACAAAATTCAACACCTCTCAACAAACATTTCCCGGGAATATCATCGCAGGCATGTTCACCTTCAAACTTGCAGAGTTGTTTGAACTCAAAGTTCCAAAGGAACGAGAAGCGCCTGTGGTGAATCTTTCGATGAGAAGTTAAAATGTTATGATTCTTCGACGAGGCAACATCTACGAACAACAACAGAAGAACGAGTGGCTGACTGTTTTTCTTGTAACGGGTTTCATCTGTTATTATTTGTTCATCGGATACGGGACAGATGTGTTCATATTTAAGAATGATTTGTTCGGACTTGTTTATCCTGAAAGCGGGAAACCGCCGTACGCAACTATCATCGCGTTTCTTCTTTCATGGGCATATGTGGCGTACGTTTTCTATCGTGGCGATGACATTATTCTCAACTCGGTCAGCATGGACCGTGTCTGGAATTTAGGAGAGATGGCGAACGGAGAAATCATTGACCGCATTTCTCTCGTTGACCCTGTCAACAAACAGATTGTCAATCTTGTGCGGGAGATGTCGCTTGCTTCCGGGTTGCCGATGCCCGCCATACATATCGTGTATGATACTGACC
>JACPVN010000545.1 GCA_016191715.1 Ignavibacteriota bacterium
AACGTTGGTGTTGGGACTACAAGCCCACTATCGAAGTTGGAAGTTGCCGGTGTTATTCATTCAACCACAGGAGGCATAAAATTTCCTGATGGAACAACCATGACCTCAGCCGCGGCAACAACGACGGGTTCAAGCAGTAACACCGACCTTTCCTTCGCGGCTGATGCAGACGCTAACGGAACCGGTGAAATGACGATGGCAACGAATGGAAACGAACGTATGAGAATTATGAACGATGGAAAGATAGGAATTGGGACAACAACTCCATCTTACAAACTTGATATCAACGGCATCATCAACGCAACAGATATTTACAAGAACGGCGCGCCGTTTTCCGGTGGAAGCAGTCAATGGACAACGAGTGGGAGCGATATTTACTACAATTCAGGGAACGTCGGAATAGGAACAACGACCCCCACCGGTAATTTACATGTACGAGGGTCAGGGAACGGAATATTAAAAGTTCAACGCGGTGCTGATGGGTTCATGAGCGCGATTTCTCTTTTAAATACCTCAGGAGAAAAATGGGGATTAGCAATCCGTGCGAATGAAAACAAACTCCGTTTTTTTGAAGACGGGAATTCGGATAATGCAAGGATGACAATAGATGCCGGCGGGAACATCGGCATCGGCACGGTATCGCCGGGGCTTGATCTCGACATAAGAAAAAATGAGGCGGGCGCGAGTACTCAACTCAGAGTCAGAAATGATAACAATACGAATCCCGCATCAGACGCAAGCATGAACCTTGCCGTTGGAGGCACGAGTGCAGGAGATCCCTTTATAAGTTTTGATTTTGGTCTTACAGATACATGGTCTCTTGGAGGAGACAACTCAGACAATGATAAAATGAAGATCTCTTATGGTTCAGCTGGTAAGCCGGGCACCGGAGACTTAGTTGCAATTCAAACAAATGGCAACGTTGGCATCGGGACAACATCTCCAGTTCGTAATCTCCATATTTCTCGCAACGACTATGCTAACGCACAAGGAATTACTATTGAAAATCTTGCTACCGACAACAGTTTCACTGGGACAATCATTGAACTCAACAACCCGAATGTTTCTTCCGGAGCGACGAATGGAAACTTCACTGTTGGACGAAACACGTTTGGGGAGGGCGTACCCGGTGGTTCCTTTGGTATGACGACGAATCACCCTTTCTCCATCAAAACGAATGGCTCTCATCGGTTGTACGTTTCATCATCGGGTAACGTCGGTATCGGGACGACGAGCCCTGGAGATAAGTTAACAATTACCGATAATGCGAATGTTCAGCAATCACTTCGTTCGACAGGTACAACAACTGCCGCGACCTTCAGAATTAATAATAATGCTGACCAGCCATTTGATTTCTCAGCTTTTGGTTCCACCTATGCCGGAACAAGAGTAGCAGGAATAAATGCCGCAGGGTTAAATGAACTCTCCAGTCAAGGTTCAAATGGTTTACTTCTCAGAAATTGGTCGAACATTCCTATTTATTTTGCCACAAATAGTCTTGAGAGAATGAGAATAGACGGAAGTGGTAACGTTGGTATCGGAACTTCCTCTCCATCCTACAAACTCGATGTCAACGGCATCATCAACGCGACAGATATTTACAAGAATGGCGTTCCGTTCAACGGAGGAAGTGGTGGTATCTCAAGTTCTGGCAGTGTTGACCTTGCATCCGACTTTTTACTTTCTTCCGGGAGTTTTACATGGTCTGATGTGACGGGAATGAGTGTTACCTTAGTTGTAGGTTCAAACGGAACTGCCCAAATTAATTTCATGGGAACCGTATGGAATTGGGATGGAACCGGTTATCCAAGCGGCACTCCTTCTTCCCTCGCTACTCCATCGTTCGGGATAAAAATTGACAGCGGTACAGAAGTTCGATATTCATCTGTTCAAGTAACTGTTTCCGGCAGTTCACAATATTTAAATCCTTCTTTTTCAACGCTTATTACCGGTCTTTCTCCGGGTTCACACACGTTTCAGTTGCGTTATCTTCGGGAGACAACAACTACGTCAACACTGCTGTCAACGGCAGGAACAGGTTTTGTTTGCCGGTTAAGTGGTTTTGCTCTCAATTGATGATTTGTTTCATCGAAAGAAAATTTTATGAACAGGAAATTAGAATCGCTGATTGTCCTCTGTACTCAAGTTCTTTTTTGATAGCGAATCTTATGGTGGTCAATAACAATGGAAGCATGTTCCCATGTTTCAACAGGATGTCGTTCGAGCAATCTGAGCAACGCCGCCTGAGTTTGCCGGATGCCGGTCGGATAAACATTCAAACGAACAACTCCGAAGCCGGGAAGGTCGGGAATCTTCAATGGATTCTGGAAATCTTCATCATACGTTACAATCACCATGTTATGTTGTTGAGAAAAGAAAAAGATTTCTTCATCCGTCATTCGCTGTTGACCGAGTGTTCTGGTCGAGGTAATCTCAGCCCGATTTCCAACTTGTTGCTGAAGCCAATCAGTGATTGGTTCAGGAATATTTTGGTCGAGCAAGATTGTCATTACGCGGGAAGGTGGATGCTGAGTTGTGTTTCATCCACTAACTCGATTGCGTATGCAATGGCGGCTTCAACATCGTCAATGGACAGTTCAGGGTAATTCCTGATGATGTCTGTGATTGTTTCTCCGCCGGCGAACGAACCAAGAATGTTCCGTACCATAATGCGTGTGCCGCGTATGACGGGTTTACCATGACAGATATTCGGATTTGTTTCGATTCGGTTATCCATTGTGTATTGAAAAATATTGAGAACGAATTAATAACTGGAAAAAAGTAACCAAAGAAATTGAATAATTCAAATATATAAGGAATTTTTATGAACAAGAAATTACAACTACTGCTCGTACTTTGTATTCAACTACTTAGTGCTAATGTACTTTTTTCACAACTACTCTACCACCCCTGGAAAGTGAATGCTCGTGGAGGTGGAGTTTTGCAAAGCGACGGTTGGAAACTGTTCAATGCAGTTGGTCAAAATACAGTCCAACCACTGAGTACAACTGAGTTGGATTTGAAGAGCGGATATATTCCGGGGTTGCAACAACAAGCGGAAACTTCAAACGATGGTTACCTGCTCTTAGATAGTAGTCTTACAATCAGCACACCAACTACTTTCGATAGCGTGAGAATTACAGCGACAGGAATATTGACAGTTGATGATTCATTAACTGTACTTGGAGATATGGTTGTTGAGTCGGGTGGATTTGTCACTCACTCCGGTTATCCGACGAATGAGAGGAACGGCTTACAACTACATGTGGGGGGAACACTGGAGGTGAAACTTGGCGGTTCAATCAATGTAAGCGGGAAAGGATTGCGAGGAGGATTGAACGGTTCGGCGTATGGTGGAATCGGAGAGACGTACGATTCACTGAACAACGTGGTCGCAGGGTCACAAGGAGGTGGACCCGGAGCGGGTGGCAGTTATGGTGGATTGGGAGCGATCGGAAATAACAACGTTCAGCCGAATGGCGTGTATGGAATCATCGAAGATCCACAACATTATGGTTCAGGCGGAGGGTATAGTAGTTGCGGAGGATGCAATGGAGGAGGAGGAGCCGGAGGAGGACGGATAACAATTACAGCAACGACGGTCATCGTTGATGGGACAATAGCGGCTGATGGAGTGTTAGGGTACACAAGTTTAGGAGGACCCTATGGAGGTAGTGGTTCAGGCGGAGCAATCCTCATCAATACCGACAGTGTGAGCGGGAGCGGTGCGATACGGTCAGTCGGTGGAAACGGAACAAATGGTTCAGCTTGCGGAGGCGGAGGGCGTATAGCGATCTATTACGGAACGATGACGTTTCCGACATCAAAGGTGTACATCAATGGCGGGAGTTATAATTGGTCAGCGCCGAAGAACGCTGCCGCAGGAACAATCTATTTGAAAGACAATACTCAAACATACGGCGATTTGATTGTCTCTAATGGAGACGTTACAAGCAGTGCCTACACACCCCTACGAACGGCGCTGTTGATGTTGCATAGTGCAAGTGTACTCAACAAGGGAAGTTTGTATTTATTGCAAAACAATCTCATATCACTTACAGTCGAGCAACCTATGTTCATAGATGGTTCTGCATTGTTACGAATAGGCGCGGGTGTTACACTGGCGGTAACGAACAGTACGGGATTCGATGTTCATATTCAATCAGGGTCAAGCATGACGCTTGATTCAGGGAGTGTGCTGAGCGCGGATCGCATACGCATCTCCGGAAGTAGTATCTTGGACGCAAACATTAGTCTGAATTTTCCGAATGCAACCGATCTTGAATTATCCGGTGCAAGCGTATTCAACGTACTGCACAACACGACCTTGAGTCTTGGAGAATTTACAACGACAAACATTCAAGGTGGGACACTGTATCTACCGATCGGGAGTCGGTTAGATGTTGCATCGAATAGTGTTACTGTCGGGAATGGTGTTACACTTGTCAAAGACGGGAATTTTGGCATTACCGATTCAGTGAACTCTGTAACAATTGAAAGCGGAGGATTGCTTACTCACTCCGGTTATCCGACGAATGAGAGGAACGGCTTACAACTACATGTGGGGGGAACACTGGAGGTGAAACTTGGCGGTTCAATCAATGTAAGCGGGAAAGGATTGCGAGGAGGATTGAAC
>JACPVN010000546.1 GCA_016191715.1 Ignavibacteriota bacterium
CAAAGCATATCTGAATCCCATTCCTTATTTCGCAATTTTGACAGAAACAAAAAAAAAAACACGCGTTTATTCTTGACTTTCTTCAAAAAAAGTCTTACCTTCTCTCCAAGTAATTCGGGACAGGATACTTTTAACCGGTGAGTTTGGCGTTAAGATAAGTAAAAACTGGGTATTTATTTTTTTCGTATTGTAGTTTTATGAAACATCAGAACAACGATAGTGCAGTCACCTCTCGTTACGTTGAGAACGGGAATGTATCTTTTTGCCTTTCCGAAAATATCACATCTAATATTTCCCAAGTGCCCCATAACGCTCTTCCTACTGCGTACGAAAGGACTGAGCAACAAGCACAGCCGGTACACACGCGCAACAGAATATGTTGCCGAGAATTACTTACCGAACATTACAAGAAAAATGCTCGAGAGGAATGGTGCGCGATGTTCCATTTCTTGGCTTTCATTTTCCTGACACCTTTTTTGTCTTTCCTTGCAACTTCCCAAACTAATAGTTGCCGCATACTCTGGGATGAAGTAAAACAAATCTCTTTCGATTCTTGCTATTCGATAGTTCCTCAAGTTGTGGCGATTGGAGATACAGTTCACATACTCTGGCTAAACTCTTACTTCGTTCAATGTACTGATGCTGAACTTGGCATATTTTACAGCCGAAGCATTGATGGTGGAAATACTTTCTCTACACCCCAACAATTAATCACGGGTTTAATATCTTCTGGTGGGCAGGGACAACTTACTGTTTCTGGAAAATACCTCAATGTGTTGTACTCAGCGAGAATAGATACATTGTACACTATTATCTATGGTATCGGTCTCCTTCGAAGCACCGATGCAGGAGAAACGTGGGAACGAAAATATGTATCCACCGAACATTGGGCAGCATATTCTATCGCTGCACTTGATTCTTTTGTGTACATCATGTTTGGATATTCCATGAGTAATCCATACCGACTGTACAATGGAGTACTGATGAGTAAAGATTATGGAGCAACATTTGATACGATAGCGCTTGGTTTACCGTTTACTGATTTTGATGGGCGCGCAGGGGTAAAACGGCTCCTTGCAACCAAGCAAGGATTACATTATGTCTATACATTAAACAATCCGGTGAGGAATGTTTCAATTTCTGAAATAGGTTATCTTCGAAGCACGGATCTGGGTTATACATGGTTACAGCCAGAAACACTTTCAACAATTGACTATAATCATTCACAGCAACCACGCATTGACGGAAATAGCAATGGCAACCTTTGTGTAGCATGGCAAGATCACAAATACGGTGGTGAATTTTATGGAACAATTTTCATTACGAGTAGTAATAATGACGGAATAAGTTGGTCAGAGGAACAAGCTATTTCACAATATGGGACAGCTAGCGCGACAGATATTGCGTTTGAAAACAATATAGTTGCTGTAAC
The DNA here is from genome assembly GCA_016191715.1 of Ignavibacteriota bacterium. Lineage (GTDB taxonomy): Bacteria > Bacteroidota > Ignavibacteria > UBA10030 > SZUA-254 > FW602-bin19. The sequence goes on from JACPVN010000546.1 coordinate 1,433, forward strand.
GTGGACTAACGAACAAATTCTAGATACTATCTTTCAATCACGGATGAATTTTAGTACCGATGGGGGCTTAACATGGAATGGATACATGGACATCGTTTCAGACACAAGCAGTTATCCAAGTATTTCTCTTTCGCAGGGGAAAGTTCATGTTAAGTGGTATAAATTTCCTGACATTTTTTACATGAAAGGGAATTTTTCTCCTTCATGCTATCCTCCTCCGGAGAAATATGCTCTACTTCAAAATTATCCTAATCCATTCAACAATGGAACGACAATAGAGTATGATGTGCCAAATAGTAATACAACAATGTCTCTTATTATTTATAACATCTTGGGGCAAGAGATTACTCGTTTACTCGATAACACCATTCAGGAGTATGGACATTATCAGGTAAGGTGGGATGTCCCGCAAGGCGGGATTTCAAGTGGAGTTTATTTTTATCGTCTTATTACACCGACTTTTACTGAAACGCGAAAACTTATTCTAATGAGATGAACGATGATACAGGAACGCTCTCAGAATAATTCAATGATTGAAAAGTTAGATTGAATGATTGGCTATGATGAGATATAGTTACGGAAAACGAAACGGAAGCTATGCTTTGCACAACGAACCATAGCGCGCGTTACAAGACGTACGATAAGTCTGAGTTGAAATCTCAGACTGCTTGCTTGTCGGAATGTAGCAATACATACAGACAGGCACACACGTGCAACAGAATATGTTGCCGGGTATTACTTACCGAACATTACAAGAAAAATGCTCGAAAGGGATGGTGCGCGATGTTCCATTTCATGGCTTTCATATTCCTGATACCTTTTTTGTCTTTCCTTGCAACTGCCCAAACTAATAACTGCCGCATCCTCTGGGATGATGTAAAACAAATCTCTTTCGATTCTTGCCACTCTGTTGTTCCTCAGGTGGTTGCGGTTGGCGATACCATCCACATTCTCTGGTTTAATGCTTACTTTGTTCAATGTACAGATGGTGAACTTGGTATCTACTTCAGCAGAAGCATAGATGGCGGAAATACATTCTCTTCCCCTCAACGATTAAACACAAGGTTCATATCTTCGGGTGGACAGGGACAACTTGTTGTTTCCGGAAAATACCTCAACGTGTTGTGCTCGGCGAGGATAGATACAATGAACCCAGTTATCTATGGCATAGGACTTCTGAGAAGTACTGATGCAGGTGAAACTTGGGAGACGAAGATTTTATCTACAGAATTGTGGGCGGCGTATTCTATTGCCGCACTTGATTCATTTGTGTATATCACGTTTGGTTATTCCGTACGGAACCCCTATCGGCTATACGACGGAGTCCTGATGAGTAACGATTATGGAGCAACGTTCGATACAATAGCGCTTGGTTTACCGTTCACAGATTTTGACGGACGAGCAGGAGTGCGAAGACTTTTAGCTACAAAGAGAGGTTTACATTTTGTGTATAATGTTGAATTGTTTGGGATTCCTGAAATAGCGTACAGACGTAGCACAGACAACGGTTACACTTGGCCGGCACCGGAAACACTCTCAACTGTTGAACCACTCACTTCCCAACAACCGCGTATTGGTGGAGATGATAATGGAAACCTATACGTGGTATGGAATGACGGAAAATATGGGGGCAACTTTTCAGGAACAATTCTCATGCGTCAAAGTACGGATAATGGTGAAACATGGTTAAGTGAACAAGCGATTTCTCAATATGCCACAGCTATATTTTCTGATATTGCTATAGATAAAAAGGGTCATCGCGTAATAGTGTGGGTAAAATCATAAGGGTTTGAGCATGCACGTAAGGATTTTCAGGCGGAGATAATCCTCGTCACGTAAGCCATAGGCACGACGTTGGAACACCCTGATTTTATTATTCAGTCCTTCGAC
>JACPVN010000484.1 GCA_016191715.1 Ignavibacteriota bacterium
GGATAACGGAAAAAAGAAATGTCGAGAGTGTGCTTAACACCCAACGGGTTGAGCCGGTTAATTCCAATTGTAACCAATAAGATGTGAGTCCGAATGTGACAAGACATCCGACACAAAATGAATAGAACCGTACAATTTGTGTTCCTCGCGATTTCCATAAAAGAATTATGGTGAGTAAAACATTAACAAATGTGTACGCAACTGAGATAAATAAATAAAGCATATTCGTATTCTAAATTATGGGACTGAAAAAGAACAGCGCTAATTTAGCATCGAATGTCTGAAATTGGATATCTTTACCAATCTCTTCATTCATTAATGATGAATTTGTATTTCACTCGAGTGAGCGACCAATTGCATCTGCGATAACTTTCGATTCTCTCATCAATGTAGAAAATTGTTCCGGGGTGAGCGATTGGTCTCCATCTGAGAATGCTTGTGCGGGATTGGTGTGGACTTCAACAATCAATCCGTCTGCGCCACAGGCAATTGCCGCGCGGCTCATCGGGATAACAATATCCTGTCTTCCTGTTGCATGACTTGGGTCAGCAAGTATCGGCAAATGCGATAGTTGCTTGATGACAGGAATAATATTCAGGTCAAACGTATTTCGCGTGTACTCAACAAATGTTCTGATACCGCGCTCGCACAAGACAACCTGTTCGTTACCGCCGGAAAGAATGTATTCAGCGCTCATGAGAAATTCATTCAGTGTTGCGGCGAAATTTCTTTTCAACAAAATAGGCTTTCTGATTTTTCCCAAGGAACGAAGTAATTTGGTGTTTTGCATGTTTCGCGCGCCGACTTGCAACATGTCAGCATACTCAGCAACCAATTCTACGTCTTGTGATTCCATCACTTCTGTCACGATGCCGAGTCCGGTTTCCCTTCGAGCCGCGGCAAGAAATTTCAATCCTTCTTTTCCCAACCCTTGAAACGCGTACGGACTTGTGCGCGGTTTGTACGCGCCTCCTCGCAACAGATTCGCTCCCGCTTTCTTTACGATGCGTGCAGTTTTCATTAACTGCTCTTTCGTTTCGACGGAACAAGGTCCTGCGATAACAACAATATTGTTCCCGCCAATCTTCACACCGGCAACATCTATTATAGTGTCACTCTTTTTGAAATCCCTGCTTGCAAGTTTGTACGGTTTGAGAACCGGAATAACATTCTCAACTCCGGGCAACATCGAAAATTGTTCTTTCTTGAACAACCGCTCATCACCGATAATCCCGATGATGGTTCTCTCAATGCCTGCCGAAAGATGGGGTTTGAGTTTTAATCGTTTGATTTGTTTGAGAACATTCTGGATTTCCGACTTCTTCGCGCCGGATTTCATGACGACAATCATGGTTCAATTCCTTTGATGATGAATAAGTTCATTTGCGGAGATAAGTATAATCAAAAAACTTTTCATAACCCACCTTGTATATTTCGGATTTCGGATTGTGAATTGCGGATTCAATATAACTTCATTAACAGTTTCGTCCCATTGCTTGGACAATAACATTTACTTCTTTCATCAGTTGATGAAATGCTTCGAATGTGAGTGATTGTTCACCATCGGAAAATGCTTGTGCCGGATGGGGATGAACCTCAATAATCAAACCATCTGCTCCGGCGGCGATGGCGGCACGGCTCAATGGGAGGACAAAATCGTGCCGCCCTGTTCCGTGGCTTGGGTCAACAATGATTGGCAAATGCGAAAGTTGTTTCACTGCGGGTACAACGTTTAAGTCGAGTGTGTTGCGTGTGTATTCCACGAATGTTCTGATGCCTCGTTCACATAAAATAACCTGATCGTTTCCCCCGGAGAGAATGTACTCTGCACTCATGAGGAATTCATTCAACGTTGCGGAAAAATTTCGTTTGAGCAAAATCGGCTTCTTCACTTTGCCAAGCGAACGAAGCAAACGAGTATTTTGCATATTGCGCGCTCCAACTTGAAGTAAGTCTGCATACTCAGCGACTAATTCAACATCAGCAGTTTCCATTACTTCCGTAACGATTCCCAATCCGGTTTCATCTTTCGCTTTCATCAGAAGTTTTAGTCCTTCTTCACCTAAACCCTGAAACACATAGGGACTTGTTCGCGGTTTGTAAGCTCCGCCGCGCAGAAGTTTCGCACCGGCGTTCTTTACAGAGTACGCTGTTTCAAGAAGCTGTTCCTCATTTTCAACCGAGCAAGGTCCGGCAATGACAACCATTTCCTTTCCACCAATTTTCACTCCGGCAACATCTATTATAGTGTCGTCCTGTTTGAATTCTCTGCTTGTGAGTTTGTACGGTTTAAGAATCGGGATGACATTCTCGACATGCGGAATTAATGAGAGTTGGTCTTTTTGAATTAAACGCTCGTCGCCGATGACACCGACAACTATTCGCTCAACTCCGAAAATCGGATGCGCCTTCAATCCAAGCGCTTCGACATGCTCGACAACAACTTGCAAATCTGTTTCCGTAGCGTGCGATTCCATAACAATAACCATGATAGTTCCTTTCTGATAGTGTATAAAATAAAAAACCCCGCTGATTGCTCAGAGGGGTTTGTGAATTTCTTGATTAGTTCGTTTTAAGAAAGACGTTCCTCAACCGAGCGCGGGGGCTTGGCGCTAAAATAAAAGTAATAGTAAAAGGAACGTTTAAATTTCATGGAGTGAGTATAAGAATAACTGTTTAATAAAGCAAACATGACTACAAAGGAATCATCAATTAAAATGCCTTGAACTCATCTTCGGTTATTTTCGCCTGTTTCAAGATTTTCCTAAATGTTCCTTCAGGGACATCGTGTGTGTGCATCGCAACATATGTCTGCCTTCCATCCGGATGTCGTAGCACTTTGTGCGAACCAGATTGTCGTTTTTCAATAAAACCGGCACGCTGAAGTTTTCTCAATACTTCTTTAGCCGAGTACGGCATCTTCTATTTCAATGTTCGAAAAGAATGACTCTGCCTGTAGCTTTACCGGTTCATCATTGGCTTTCTTTTCTTCTATCCAAAGATGTATCAAATCCCTCGCGGCTTCTTTTGCCCCTTCAATTCCCAATCCGTGCGTAGTTAAATCCAGCACGGGAATATGAGCATAATAATATCCTTCAAATGAAGCGTCGGTTATTTTTTCGTATAGTATTGAATATATCATATGATTGTTCGTTGTTAATGTCCGGCTAAAATGTACAAAATTTATTTGGTTTTTCTTTACATTAACAACGGAATGTAATTATATTAAGCCACCATGATTTATTATCCAATACGGAAATTCATTTACAGTATTCTTGTTTGCTCATTTTATTTCTCACAGGCATTCTCTCAGAGTCCGTCGGACGTACTTATTCTCATGTCCCTCTCCGCTCATCCCGACGATGAAGACGGAGCAATGCTCGCGTACTACTCGAAAATCAAAGGAGTGAAAACATACAGCATCTTTTTCACACGCGGTGAAGGCGGACAGAATGAAATCGGCTCGGAGCTTGGAGAAGACTTAGGTGCGCTCCGAACAAAGGAAACGCTCGAAGCGGCAACAATTCTCGGAAGCGAAGTTTTGTTTCTCGGTTTTCCTGATTTCGGATTTTCTAAGACTGCAAGGGAAACATTTTCGATGTGGAGAAGTAAAGACAGTGTGCTTGCTCGGCTTGTGTATCTTATCCGCGCGTTGAAGCCGGATGTCATCATCACAAACCATGATACGATTACGACAAAACCTTATCGTCAACATGGAAATCATCAGGCAGTTGGCATCTCCGCATACGAAGCATTTCAAAAAGCGGCTGATGCTACATTCCATCCTGAACAAATGAATGATGGTGTCACACCTTGGCAAGTGAAAAAAATGTATTTCAGATTTCTCAATCGCGGAAACGTTCGGGCAGATTCATTGGTATCAATTGATGTCAGCAAACAAAATGCAAACGGAGAAACAATTGAACAGATTGCGTTGAACGCTCTCAACAAACATCGTTCACAAGGCATGGATAAGATTACACTTGATTCTATGTCCCCTTTTTTCCGTCAGCACAAGTATTATCTTGTCAATCAAGCAGAACCGTATGCTTTTGATTCTACGGATTTGTTTTCAGGGATAACATCAACAGAAAAGAAATCACCTCAACGTACTCAGTTTCCGTTTCTTAACGTGAATCTTCCAGAAATCAAACCAAGAACAAAAGATGAAGTGACGGCGCTATTTGCAGAAAATATTTTTGTTGGATTGGTAACAACGTACGATAACAGCATCGAGCAAACGCTTTCGCTATTCAACATCAAATTCAATTTGCTTGATTCAACCCGACTGGCATCCGGCGATTTGAACGAGTATAATGTCATCGTGCTTGATTTGCGAACATACGAGTACCGTCCGGATGCCGTCGTTTACAACAACCGATTGCTTTCATACGTCAACGACGGAGGAAATCTGATTTGTTTCTATCATAAACCGAACGATTGGAACGGAAAGAATTTCGCTCCGTATCCGATTACGCTGACGAGCGAACGTGTAACAGAAGAAGATGCCGCAATTTCCATCCTCAAACCGGAACATGTTGTATTCAACACACCGAACAACATTTCTGAAAAAGATTGGAGCGATTGGGTTCAGGAACGAAGCGTCTATTTGCCAAGCGACGACACAACAAAAACTTCCTCGCAGTACGAGCGATTGCTCTCCATGAGCGATACGGATGAACAACAACCTCCGACTTCAATACTGTTTGCAAGGTACGGAAAGGGAACTTACACATACTGCTCACTCGCATTGTACCGTCAACTCAGAATCGTAAATGAAGGTGCGCTGAAATTATTCTTCAATCTACTTTCGCTTCAATAAAATAAAGTGAACACTTCGCGCCCTTTGCGTCTCCTTTGTGTTCTTTGCAGTTAAGCGAATCTTTTTAACCGCAAAGAACGCGAAAGAAGACGCGAAGAACACAAAGATTATCAAAACATTATTCAGCAAATGAACAAAGATAATACACAACTCATTCGAGGAGTAACGCTTCCAAGCGCAACCGCGCTAAATATGATTGACATGATTGGCGTTGGTCCGTTCATTACCATTCCGCTCATCATCGCGGCAATGGGCGGACCGCAAGCAATGCTCGGCTGGATTGTCGGCGCGCTCCTTGTCATATGCGATGGAATGGTGTGGGCAGAACTTGGCGCGGCAATGCCAAACTCCGGCGGCTCGTACCGTTATCTGAAAGAAATCTACAATCCCGAAAAAGGAGGCAAACTCATGTCGTTCCTGTTTATCTGGCAACTAACGTTCAGCGCGCCTCTTTCCATTGCCTCCGGGTGTATCGGGCTTGCACTCTATGCAAGTTATTTGTTTCCTTCGCTCGGCGTAACATTTTTTCAGCACGACGTACAACTCACGATTCCGTTTCTTACTTCGTTCAAATTCAGCATCATCGTTTCTCCCGGAACATTCGTCGCGATGGGGACGTGCCTGCTTGCAGTTATTCTTCTCTACCGAAAAATCAATATCATCGGAAAAATCTCTGAGTATCTGTGGGTAGCAGTCATGCTCACCATTGCGTGGATTATTTTCGCAGGCATCACACATTTTAACAGTGCGCGCGCCTTCGATTTTCCACCGAATGCGTTTACGCTTGATTCCGCGTTCTTCAACGGACTCGGCGCCGCCATGCTCATCGCGATTTATGATTATTGGGGATACTACAATGTCTGCTTTTTCGCGGGAGAAGTGAAAGAACCGGGCAGAGTTATTCCCCGTGCAATCTTGTATTCGATTCTTGCTGTTGCGGCAATTTACATTGTCATGAACATCAGCATTCTCGGCGTCATCCCGTGGCAGGAACTGAGTGAAACAGCAACGTCGGATGCACGACGGTTCATCATTTCCATTTTTATGGAGCGGCTCTACGGCGATTGGGCTGGCTCGCTTGCAACCATTCTCATTATGTTGACTGCGTTCGCATCCGTCTTTTCGTTGTTGCTTGGTTATTCCCGCGTACCGTATGCCGCCGCCCTCGAAGGAGATTACTTCAAGCCATTCACACACATCCATCCTGAACATCGCTTCCCCAATGTTTCCCTTCTCGTGTTGGGTTTTGTCGCACTCTTCTTTTGTCTGTTTCGACTGGCAGATGTGATTGCGGCATTAGTTGTCATTCGAATCATCATTCAGTTTCTTGCACAGATTGCCGGCGTGATTATTCTCCGCGCACGCAAGCCCGATATGCCCCGCCCGTTTCGCATGTGGCTCTATCCGCTTCCAGCCATAATTGCCTTTGCAGGATTTGTCTATGTTCTCGTAATGCGGAATAATTTCGAGAAAGAAATTAAATATGCTTTTGTTCTTCTAATAATAGGCGTGATTCTATATTTGATTCGTTTATGGAGAACTAAAATGGGCGTTTCAAAGAATCAATAATCTTTTGTTGCAAAAGTCTTCTTTGTATATTTGACCAATGAGATTTAATTACTTTCCAGAAACCGATTCGCTTTATATTGACTTGTCAGAAAAGCCGAGTGTTGATTCTCAAGAAGTGGCAAATGGTGTTGTCATTGACTTCGACGAGAAAGGTGCCATTGTAGGAATTGATATTGACCACGCGAGCAAAATAGTCAATCTCCGACGGATTGAATCTGACTCTTTGCCGGTCAGCGCATTCTCGCTTGCATCTTAATTTTTTATGAACGAATTTGTTCAAACTGATCCAAACTGTGTTCTCCTATACGATGCTTCCTGCAGAGTGTGCAGTCGTGGCGTGCTTGGTTTGAAAAAATTGCTGACGAAGCAAGGGGTTGAGATTGCTCCTTTACAGGAACAATGGGTGAAAGAAAAATTACATCTCACTGAATCAGAATTGCTGAGAGATGTGCGTTTACTCTTGAACGACGGAACGCTCATTGAAGGAGCGAGCGTGTATCGCTATGCGCTGAGAAAAACTTGGTGGACGTTTCCATTGTATCTTCTTTCCGTGTTGCCGTTGTTTAACGCTCTGTTTGATTGGAGTTATAAGATGGTCGCTAAGCGTCGTTATCAGATTTCTTTTCTCAATAATCTTTAATTTTTTATATGCTTACTTGTATTAAATGCGGCAAGCAATTTCCATCTCGTTACTACCTCAAAACAGAGAACATGTGTTTTGAGTGCTTCAACAAACTCTCTCCCGATGAACAACAGAAAACGATGAAAGAATCGCTTATGCGCCACCCGATGACGACAACCACCTTCACGTTTGAAGGATACCGCATCCTGAAACAACTTGGAGTTGTTCGAGGAATCACCGTGCGTTCACGTTCCATCTTCGGGACAATCGGGGCATCGTTTCAAACAATCGTCGGCGGTAACATTTCTCTTTTCACCGAGCTGTGTGAAAAATCCCGTGAAGAAGCATTCGAGATGATGGTGCTTCACGCTCAGCAAATCGGAGCAAACGCGCTCATCGGTGTCCGCTACGACACAACGGAAATGATGAGCGGCGTAACGGAAGTGCTCTGTTACGGAACGGCGGTAGTGGTTGAGCCGGTGTAATAAAAAAGATGAGTATACAGTTACTCAAGTTGACCGCTTTTCTGTAGCGTTACCATAAATGATAACTCTACACCTAACAAGCCCCGTAAACGGGACTGTTTAGGCAGTCCGATTTATTGGACTTGTTTTTATTAGCATGACCGTTTACGGTCATGTTTCAATGGGTAAATTTTCGATATTTACATTAACCAAATCACGATATGTTAACCGATGGCTTGCATCAAGAATTTCCACACCAATGAGATGATTCTCGTTATCAAAGTCTAAGACTATTCCTTCTTCAATCTCATTACTTCGGGCAACTTCTGTCGCTGTAAAACTGACATAGAGTGCATCTGCTGTTTTGCTATATTCTATCTTCATGCTGTTTAATCGTATTTGTCAACTACACTGATTATCAAATATTCTGTTCTGACTCTTTGTATGTTACTTTGAGGTATCGTTCATCTTTCGTACGGAAGGCATTTATCCTTCCGTGAATTGTTGCTTCAATATGTTCCGTCTGTTCAAGTACATATCGTACGTCATCTTCGGAATTTCGTCTCCATTTCATTCGTCTTCGAGCGTGACGGTCATACACAACCGTCTTCAAATTAATCTCATTGAGTTTGAACATTCATTTGCTTCATTCACAATGTACTAAATCTCTTTTCCAGAATTAATTTTTGTTTGAATAATGTTCTGGTGAAAGTATTCTTTTGGAACCTAATCTAATTGATATTTCTTTAAAGAAAGTGTACATTGACTTAGAAATAAATGATAATCAATGATATTCTCATCCATGAATTAC
>JACPVN010000485.1 GCA_016191715.1 Ignavibacteriota bacterium
GTGGAATCAATTAAAAAGGAATTATCTGACGGATGAAGAATTACAACTTCAGGACGTCCGATGCGCGGATCGGAAGTTTCTTCTTCACAGGAAAGGAGAAAGAACATCGGGACAATGATGAGCAGTTTAATAAATATTGTGTGCATAAAGCAGTTCTCTCTCAGAATTATTCTTGGCTATCGTTGTTTACGTGGAAGAAATGTAGCACCCTTTCAAAAGAAAAACAAAGATAGATGAGTCTGCACTAAAAAGTGTATTACCGTTGAAATTATTTTGAAAACAGATAGTAATTGACTCCGAACTTGCGATGAGAATGCTTTTTAGATTCGACTCATAAATACAATACCCCGCACAGAAATTATTGTACGGGGTAAACAGATTTTCGGAAGAAGTATTCTCCTGACCATAACATGTCGTGAGTAGTACTCACTCCCGGTCAAGATATGTCAAGTTATTTTGCGAGTAACATTTTTTTCATGTCGGTAAACGTTCCTGCTTGTCCCAAAGGGATGGCTTTCGCCACAAGACGATAGAAGTAAACACCACTTGGCAGTGACGTTGCGTCGAACTCGACCGATTTGTATCCTGCCTCTTGAAACTCTTCTATAAGTGTTGCAACTTCTCTTCCGAGTGTATTGAACACACTCAGCTTCACGTGCATATCTTCCGATAACTGATAACGGATAACCGTTAACGGGTTGAACGGATTGGGAAAGCAATCATGTAACGCGGTGGTGCGTGGTAATTCTTCCGGCTCATTTGCTCTTCCGATTTTGAAATCAAGCGCTGTATAATATTGTCTCGTGTTCGAGGGCGAAGACGTTTGTCCCGACGAGTTCACCGCGACAACGTGGTACGTGACCTGATTATCCGCAATGAGTTTGTTGACGACAATAATCGTCAGGTCGGTATCGGAAAGTTGTGTTCCTTCGTATAGTAATTCGGGAGTAAGCGGTCCGGAACAGGTGAATGGATACGGACAGAGAGTTCGGTATACCCTGTATGCAACCGCGCCGGAAACAGATGTCCATGAAAGTTTGGGGTGAACTGTCCCGTTGATAGTTACCGTTGTGCCGGTGAGTGTCGGTGCGGGTAACGCGGCGACAGTTGTGAACGAGCGTACCGGAGAATAGACACCATCGCCAAGAGAATTTGTTGCCCGGACTTTCCACCAATACGAAGTATTGTTCGTTAATGATGAATCGGCGTATGAAGCGCCGGAAATGCCTTGATGCGTGACGAGACCGGTCGTGAAATTCTGGTCGGTCGCAATTTGAAGAGTATAACTTTGCGCACATGAAACAACATTCCAGGTGAAGGTGACGGGAAGAGAAATGTTCGAACTTCCTTGTGCCGGAGAAACGAGCGTTGGTGTATCAACCGGGACTGTCGTTGTCGTGAACGACCACGGCTCCGATAATATCCATGATGACTCCGTTTTACCCATTACCAACCAATAATATGTTGTGCATCCTGTTAGATTTGAAACAGTATATGTTGTGTCAGACAATATTGGAGAAGTATGAAAATCCGACTCGAACAATGGGTCGCCAGACCATCGTACTCTGAACGAATCGGAGTGAATGACATTGTTACTCCATTGTAACGTTACAGTCGTTCCGATTCCTGCCGCGCTGTCCGATGGCGAGAGAAGAATCGGGGGAGGTGGAAATGATGGAGGAAAAATGGATGTGGAAAGATGAAGATAGTTGGAGTTACAGTTCTCTTTTGAAAGTAAAATAATCGTACCGCTTTGACTGACATTTATCCAGTACCCTCGACCCGGACGCAGAATTGTTGGTTGGACATATCCGTTACTACCTAATTCCCAAATGCTAATTATTATACTATCAGGGATGGTTCTGATTTTACAAACTTCCAATGACTCGCTTATTGTGCCAATAAGTCTCCAACCGAAAGGAACAGTAAGAGAATCAGGAAGAACTTTTTTTGCGCCTGTGAATGAAATAGTTTTTGGTTCAGCATACTTGATGAAATATCCTCTTCCGAAACTAACACTATCTTCAATAATGTAGTGTATTCCTTCATGCGTAAATGCCGGTGTGATAGAGCCGGGAAAAACAGAATCTTTTTCATGATTACTGAGATACAGAGGTACACTCAGTAAATTCCAACCCGTTGTGGTTTGTACTTGTGCGGATGTTTCGACTGCGCGGTACATTGCTTTCACTACAGCAATACCGGATCGGAATATAACAGCGGCTTCATTATATCCCATCTCGTGAGTGCTAGCAGGCACAATATCTGCATTTGTTCCTATCCAACTGTCGAACACGCACTCGAAGCCACCAATGACTTGTATTGATTCAGCACGAACAGAGTAGTATGGCGGGGTTAAAGCAGGAGGAAAACCACCTTGATCCAAGAATACACCTCTGTAAACATCGGAACCGTAAGACGTATATAAATCAGGATAAAAAGGAGATGATCGTTGCTTGAAAATTGCATTCATATCACGATTGCATTGTTCAAAATTTAAATCATTCAATAAGGTAGAATCTAAAAGCCATGGATCTTTAAATTCTATGTCACCCCCCTTAGCAAATGTTAAACCGATGATTTCATTTTCTATTTTTACATTGATAGTTGTCTCAAACATTCTGGATTGAAATTTCATGGATGTGGAATCAATGATTGTATTCATTAACCGTTCAACATTTATCTCGTTCCAATCGTGAAATTTGTAATATTTATTATTAGTATGTTTATATTCATTTGTATCTGAAAGGAAGGATTCACCGAACCCCGGAGAAACTAATAATACTTTTGGTGGATGAATTGTGTCCAAGCCAGGACCATCAGGATTTGCGCGCCATATTAGACCGACCGAGGGAGCGTCTTCATCTCGTAACATACTCCCTTGATATATCTCTGCTGTCTGGTCAATCGTAATAAATGTTTTATTTACCTCAGACCAAAATTCAGGATTGCTAAAACTAGTACCTTTATTTGTCCACGGAGTTACCCGTACATCCATAATTATGTACTCCAATTACGGTATTGGTATCTGTCGAACTTACAACAGGTCCGCCGGACATCCCGGGTTCAGTATAAGCGTGATACTGCAATCGCCATCCCGGGTTTCCATATCGCTCACCCTTAGATGTGCGTTGAAATCCTTTGAGCGTATTATCAATAATGTAATTATCAAATCCATAACATCCATATCCAGTTACATTAACGGTATCGGGAAATGTTCTCTCTATACCGTAAGATGCACCTTGTGCTAAGAAGGGTATTCTATTCTGTGTTGAAAAAGTAGTAAAAACACACCAGTCATTTCCTTCTTCGTTAGGAAACGATTTACTTTTGTCCTGTAGCCTATATTGATCAATTGCAAGAGAATGAAGCAGTGTCCCATCATCGGGATCTGACAGGGGAACATTAAACTCAACAATAAAGTCACCATCAAGGGCATCATATACATGTCCCGCAGTAACGAGGTCACCGCCTGAAATAATAAAAGCGGTCCCCCAACCTGTTTGTGCTAGTGAATCATGTAAGACAGCAATTCCCACTACCCTTCCTACACGTGGATTATTTCTTGGAGTAAATAAATTGATATCACCGCATCCTTCGTCGCAATTACTTCCAACGGCATCACCAAGTGCTGCTTTATCAATTTCAAAATGTATATTTGAATCAGTAGCCGCAACAAATAGTTTTATATGAAGTGAATCTCCGTTAAAAAATGCACTTGCGTTTTTCCACTCATTTAATGTTCGTGCATTTATGTATTGAATCGAATTATCTTCTAGTGAAATAATTTCAATATAACTTCCATCGCCAAGTGTCGTATTCGTAAAATGAAGTTGTATCCACTGTGCGCCGGTAAAAGGTTGTACAGAGGAATATGCTTCATGCCACGACGTACCGTTTCCGTTATATGTACCAGATGATACAGACAAGGATTGAATATGTGACGGTGTGTTTCCTATGTCTCCGTACGCTCTGATGTTGAGAAGAATCAACAGAGTAAGGAACAAAACAAGAGTAAAGTTATTATATTTTTTTGTTATACGTTTCATAATCGTATTCTTTCAATTGTTGTTGTAAAAAAAAATGAATTTGCGTACTATTGTGGTGCAGGCACAAAAGCGCAAACCCAATAGAGCGATATGCTGTGTTGGAATAATAGTACAGGCTTTCGTGCTTCGTAATTTGTCCCGCTGCTATGTTCGTATCATAGTAGCGGGATTATTTATGCCATATCATACATCCTCCTTTCATCGTCTTATCCCTCTGGCAATAATGGCTTTGCCATTATTGTCACCAACGGCAACTACCAAATTCTTCTGTATTGCAACACTTCGATAGGTTCCATTATTCCGTGTCTGTGAATAAAAACTTTTCCATGTCTGTCCATTGAAATGCCCCATGTCTCCGTAGTCACCTGTTATCACGATATCATTTATTCCATTCCCCCGTATAGATTCTGTGTAAAAGGGAAATGTTGTAATGCTCGCGACCTTGCGCCACGGTATGTTCCTTTTAGGATTAAAGTGTTTCCAAATTCCACTTCCTGCGATATAGTAATTTCTTTCTCCAGTGAACCATACACTGACAAAAGTTCGAGGTCCGCTATCGGGTAATGCGGTAACTGATTCTCCAATAATTTTTAAAAGGCGTTTCCCTTGCCCTGTGTATTTATCAGAGGCAACGGCGAGAAGTTCCATCTCACCTGTTTTCGGGTTCTTCGCTCCCCAAATGTCTTGTATATCAAGGGTAATTCCACTATTTATCTTTTTCCACTCAGTTCCATTATAGTGTGCTATAGCACCATTTCTACCTACGATGTATAGATACTCACTCGACGCTCCCCACATTTTACTAACGTATCCATTAAATACATTTGCGGATAAATCATATAGTTCCCATTGTGTTCCATTCCAATGCATTGGCTGGTTTGATGCAACCCAAAAATTATTTTCATTGAAATAAATAATAGCGGTTAACTTTGAATAATATTCATTGTTTTGATATTTATATAGTACGCGACGAAACTTCCATTTAGTTCCATTCCATTTTGCAAAATTGTATACACTATCACCAATATCATTTTCCCCCACCGCATACGCACATGTATCATTAATTATTGCAACATCATATAAAATACTGGATGGCCACTCACCCAGCGTATCAAACGTCCATGTAAAGTTGTGGCTCGTTGTATCCATCGTCGTCAACTGTAAAGGAGTGGTGGAGTCGGTGGGAGTATTGTTTGTAAGTTTGTACGCTTTGTATATGTACGTTTTCTTTGGTAAGAGTTGTTCGCTTACTACAAGTGTTTCCCGTGTAGTTACATTTGCAGTCAGTACAACCGTTGTATCATGTTTCAATATAATGTCGCCAAGCGCTGTGCTATCTATGCTTTCAATTTTCAGCCATGCTTCCGTTACGCCTACATCATCAACCGTAATGGCAAGTGTCGGTACATGTGGAGGGATAATAATTTTCAGTTCTTCCTCTTCACAGTAGAAGGACATGAGAGCAAGAAGAAAAAGCAATACCATCGTGGGTCGAATTGTTCCTTCGACAAAATCAAGTCGCCTCATGTTCATAGATCCCTTGGTGCAATTACTGTTATACATTGTACACCTTTTTGGTTATGGATTCTATCGTAAACATACGGACTGCATAGCACATTATCAATTTTAGTTTTCTGCATTGTTCATATTTCGTTCATGACGCAGAGCGTCCGCTTATTTCATTCCCACGCGCTGATAAATGATAGGAGCGTGGGAACGAGTGCAAACAAAAATGACAAGTATGCAAGTATTTACATGTAGAAACAACCACTATTGTTTGTTGTATCTCTGCTCTGATGGTACGAACATCAGAGCAGGTTTTTATGTTAAACACTCTTTATTACTCCATCACACCTCGATACACTACTCCATAGTATTCTATTCCATTGTAGTTGCGCACACCAACAATAACAATATGGTTATTCTTTACAGATACACTCCATAGTATGTCGTAACTTGTATTCGGGAGTTGATATGTTTTCCATGTCTTACCGTTAAAGTGCCAAATTCTTCCCGGATACCCGACAACAAATATATTGTTCATCCCTGTTCCGCGAACCGCTCCATCAGCCCAATCATACGGATTTGTTCCTTTCCAAATGGCGGTGGCTTTTCGTTTGGAGTTGCTCATCATCATATACAAGTCAAACCACGTAAGCACAAACACACGGTGTTTGCTCATTGTCCAGACACCCTTCATGCCCCCGGAAATTTCATTAGCATCATAGTAAAATAAATGCTGGTCATCTTCAATTACTTTTGTCCAGACACTATTTTCACATTTGAGTAGTACGGTCGGTTTGAAATCTTGATACCCACAGGCCCATATGTTATTGCCATCAGAACTACCTGATATATCAGTAATATTTGTTGTCGTTTGAGATGCTATAGCACTCCATTGTTTGCCATTGAACTGTGCAAGCGTACCATTGTTTCCTACAGCATAAATATCATTACTTGATAAGCCCCAAAATTTATTAACGCATCCGTTGAATATACCAGTAACGTAATATCCTTTTAGTTTCATACCATCCCAATGACACGGACCACATCCTCCTAACCAATAATCCTTACTATTAAATGAAAAGATGGCATTGAGATATATAAATGAGGCTGTATCTAATTTCCATAAAGCGCCATCATACTTTGCCAAATTATATTCTTGTAATAAGCCCTTGTCGTTTCGCCGATGTAATTTTCCAACAGCAATTGTCAGATTATCATCTATTATTGCAATATCTTTTAAAAACGATGATTCCGACCCTAATGTATCAATCACCCACGTAATATTATGACTTGTCGTATCCAAGGTTGTTATTGTTGTTGACAGGCTGGTATCAACAGGTAGTGCAGTAGAGTATCGTTCTGCGGTGTAGGTATAACTTTTCTTCACTGCTAATCCCTGGTCAAGTATAACTGTATCTCTCCCAAGGATATTACCGAGAAAGACTTGTTTTCCATCGCGTGAAAGTCGAATCGTTCGTGCAGGGTTTTTATCGTTCATCATTACCTCAACCACTGCGTCGGTAACTCCAATATCTTCAATCTTCAATTTCACACTTGCTGAATCAAGTGTCTGAATAGTAAGGAGTTCGGATGAATCTGTTACAACGTTATTTTCACTCACGCGATATGCACGATAAGAATAATGTTGTCCTCGCCGGAGCGTGGAATCATAAACGGTTGCTTTCGCACTGGTAAAACTCCCTTGCGTTTGTTGTATGCCATTACGTTTGAGAAGATAACTACGGGGCATCATCGTATCTGTAAGCGAAATCGTTAATGTTGCTTCAACACTGCTTACCGATTGTACGTGTACTTGGATAGAAGGAATTCTGGATTGAGGTTGAACAATCTCTTCTTCACAACTTAATGTCAAGAACATACTCAGTAGTGTAAAAAAAGTAATTGACAATTGTGAAAGATGATGAATAACAACTGCTGAAGAGCATTGTTTGAAGAGATTACTCATTTATTGCTTGAAACATCTATTATCATATTATCAGAAAATTTATCTTCTATTTTTATTTGAAGTGTTGACCGACCAGCCCTCCGAAATAATCGGGTCACCCAAAATAGACGCTTTCATTAATGCGAATAAATTAAATCTATGACTCATTAAAATAATTGGCAAATGTAAGTATGATTTATTATATATCAAAGTCTAAATAGACTTTTATTTATTAATAAATAAC
>JACPVN010000486.1 GCA_016191715.1 Ignavibacteriota bacterium
AGCCAATCTATTGCTGTTGATGCAAATTCAATATTCTGTTGACCGTGCTGAGCCGCATCTAACACAAAATCACCGTCTCCAATGATAACAATTCTCGTGTTCTGACTTCTTGTCGGAATCGGGTCTTCATAATCCGCTTCATCTTCTTTGAGGATTTTCAATTCGACTGCACGGTTGAGTGTGTACATACTCTTGAACTGTCCTTCAAGCACGGCGGCTACAGGAATATGTTCCAGCGTGAACAGATCGTCCGGGAAAATCTGAGCCGGATCAGTGTCAATCTGCTCGCCTTCCAATCGCGTCGTTCTGTTTGATGACGTTAAGAGAACATCGCCAGATACTCCACGAATGCTTGCAATTTTCGGGTCAACCGTAATGACAAATGTGAAGGCAACCGGTTGTAAATTCTTAAATGCAATATTGCTCTGATTGAAACTTCCGGTCAATGGATAAAACGGATACGTTACATCCGATGGAAGTGCAGTTGCAAGTGTATCAACCTTCGCTGTAATGGTTACACAGGTAGCATCAAGCAGTAAATCATTACCGAGAGCACAACCCCAATTTTCAATCATGTCTCCAAGATTCAGGTCTATCGTGCTGGAACGATGTGTAAGAGAATCAACCGCAACAGTGTTCAAAAACATGGCTAACTTTCCGCCACGCATGACAAAGTTATTTAATTGATATTTATCCTTTTCGCTGAACCGATTTTTCGGCGAGACAATCAACAAAATAGAAATTTCTTCCGGTACGGCTTTATTTCCACCCGACAGGTTTACAGTTCGGATTTGATATTGCTTTGAAAGTTCTTTCCGCAACGAATTCATCTTATCAGTTGATGTTTCACCATGACCGGTGAGAATTCCGATTTTATGCGCCTGTGGTACAAGAAGTTTTTTCATGTTACGGGTGATGTAATACTCAAGATGGTCGAGTTGTTCAACCACCGGCAACCGTTCGGATTTATCACCGTACGAAAAGACTAACCCGGCATATCCTTTTTGTGTTTGATACTGGTCGTCTTTGATGACTTTCGTTTGAACCGGTTCCATTCCTTCTGAGATTGCTTCCCGCTCAGCGTCCGGGTCATCGGCAACAGAAATGAATTGATAGTGAAACGCTTGCGGCGCATACGCACGAAACTCATCCAATTGTTCCTGTACAATCCGCTTGTGACTGTGAAACGGCGGCGGAAGGTTCGGAGTGAAATATGCTTTCACAAGGAAATTATCATCCAGATAATTTAACAGACTCTTGGTTGTGGGAGTCAGTGTGTATAATTTTTCCCGCGTTAAATCAACACGATAGAAAATCTTAAATGATAAAAGGTTAAGAAAAACAAGAATGATGAGAACCAATCCGAGTTTTGGCACTTCACGTTTCCAATCAAAACTCTTCAACCGCCATACGTTCCGGATGCTTTCTTTATGTGCAAACGAAGTCGCAAGCAAGAGAGAGAAAATCATCATTGTCAGATAGTAAACGATGTCGCGGGAATCGAGTACGCCACGCGCAACGCTCGCATAATGATTGACAACTCCAAGATATTCCACCGCCGTAACGACATTTAGCGGCAAGTAGATAAGAATTTTGTCAATCGTAAAAAGGATTAAGATGATAACGAAACTAATGATGAACGAAACTATCTGGTTTTCGCTCATCGCTGAACCCAACATTCCAATGGCGATGAACGCACCGCCGAGTAACATCAAACCAAAGTAACCGCCGAACACCGGACCAATATCAATATTGCCGAGAAGCCAGACGGTAAACAGGTAGAGTAACGTCGGAAGTAACGCAACCAAAATCAGAAACCATGCGGAGAGGAATTTCCCCATGACTATTTCACCGACTTTGATTGGCTTCGTGTTAAGCGTTTCGTACGTCCCGGATTTTCGTTCTTCCGCAATCAGCCGCATTGTAATCGCCGATGCAAAGAAGAGCAAGAGCCAGGGAGTTGATTCAAACAACAACCGCAACGAAGCAACGTTTTCTAAGAAGAGATTGCCTACGAAATACGAACCATTCAACAAAAGAAAAATGATGATGTAAATGTAAGCAACCGGAGAATCAAAATAGGAACGGAGTTCCTTTCTGAAAATGATGTTTATATGTTTCATTGTTTCTCCTTACCGACTGTGAGTTGGTGGAAAATATCTTCAATTCGGACAACTTGTTGTTGCAAACTCAGCAGACTCCAATTTTTTTCTGAACACAAATGCATGAGTTGTTTTCTCACGTCCGCATTCTTTTGTGAATCAATGTAGAAGCGGAATACTTTCTCGCCATCAGAAACAGTCGAAAGCGGTGAGACGGAGACAACATGCGGAATCTGTTCAATCAATCTCTGGGCGGCATCTAACGTTACTCCATCCGGCTTTTCAATTTCTATGGAAATAACATCTTTCCCGACAAATTTTCGTTGCAGTTCGGAAATCGGCGCGTCTGCTAAAACGCGACCTTTGCCGATAATGATGACACGATTGCACACTGCCTGAACTTCAGCAAGTGCGTGCGATGAAAGAATTACCGTTTTATCTTTTCCAAGATTGGAAAGAAATTTTCTGAACTCAATTACCTGATTCGGGTCAAGACCATTCGTTGGTTCATCAAAGACAATGACCTTCGGGTCTTGAATCAGCGCTTGTGCCAAGCCGACACGTTGACGGTAGCCCTTCGATAACTGACCGATTTTCCGTTCTTTCATTTCATGCAATTGAAACGTATCAAGAACATATTTGACACGGCGTTTCATATCACTTCTTGGAACATCCTGCAATTCTGCAATGAATTCAAGGTAGTCAATGATATCCATGTCAAAATAGAGCGGGTTTTCTTCAGGCAGATACCCAATCATTTTTCTGGTTTCATGCGGATATTTTTTAATATCCTTCCCGCCAACCTCAACTGTGCCTGAAGTGGCGGACATGAATCCGGTAACAATACGAACAGTTGTGGTTTTTCCGGCTCCGTTGGGACCCAATAAACCCACAACTTCCCCCGGTCGAATCTCGAACGAGAGGTTCTCAATGGCTTTAACAGCGCCATAATACTTGGTAAGGTGTTTAACAACAACCGACATTATGGACTCAATAGTTAATGAATATAAATTTTCGGGCTAAAGTTAAGATATTTTTCGGTAACAGTCAACTCTTTTAATATAAATTTATTTGAAAAGTGAAATACCCAATCTTATTTGTTCCCAAGGACTTAGCGGGCGATAAAAGTCTTCTGTTCCGCTTCGTCTGCTTTGATACAAAAAAACGGCTTAGAAACTTACCACTAAGCCGTTTTTCCAATTTGTAGGGCGAAATTCATTTCGCCTATGTAATTTAAGTCGAATTAAAATTCGACCTACAAATAATCAATCACACTTCCTCAAGATCAATCTCCCCGTCTGGCTCATCTTTACCCAATATGCTTTGCATGGAATAATGATTGACGAAGGGATGTATCCACTCTGATACTGAAAGTATGAGGATTCGATCGTTACAGGAGGTTCAGGGATAATGCACGATGTATCAATTGTATCGCTAAGGGAACCTATCATATTCCAACCCGCGCAAACATCAATATATTCCATTGTGTCAACAGCGCCGACGATATTCAAAGTTGTGTCCACAGAAAATTTCAACCAATATCCCGTACCAAACTCCAACGGATTTTCCTGCCCATAACCTCCCGCGCAACTAAACTTGAAAGCATCGCTTTGCGAAAATGGAAAGACAGAATCTTTTATCGGTGTTTGAACATGAACAGGCAACGAAACCATATTCCACTTTTCAGCAATTTCGCACGCTCTTGATTCTTCAAACACATTTCCGAAATTAACTCCCGTGATATGAGTATCAGAAGTAATATCCACTGTATCTGATTGCAACCATGTCGCCCTCCAATCCAACGATTCCTTCTCTGCAACAATGTATCTTCCCGCTTTCAACGAATCGAATTTGAAACTTCCAAGTGAATCTGTCATAAGCGAACGGCTCATCGAATCTTCGAGTCGTAACAACGTTATTTGCCATCCATGTATCGGCAGTTCATCATTATTTTGAATACTATCCATATTCTCGTCATAAAATTTCATACCGGAAATACTTCCGTATTCGAAATTCCCGAAATTCATAGTCTGATGTTCTCCGCTCAGCAGTGGAAAACGAAAACTATCAGAGAGAGTCGGTATCCATCCTCCTTGCATGATTTCGCGGAGTGAAAATGTATCCGGTTTCAGTTCGGTAAATGAATACTCTCCCTGAGAATTGGTAAATTGTGTCCATGAACCGCTTGGAGATGAGAGAGAGATTGTCCAGTTCGGAAGTCCTTGCTCACCAGCATCCTGCACTCGATTACAATTCAAGTCGTTGAACTTCTTCCCAGTGATACTTCCATGCTGGTAGTTTGCAAAACTTACACCGGTCGAACTTTCTCCTGAATGTAAGACAAAACTAAACGCTCTCGCTCCTGCATTTTGACCGCACGGAGAAACAATGCCCGAACCTTGTCTCGGAAAACTCTGATACCAACCTGTGAACAAACTTTCTTCAACTATATAAGTTCCGGCAAACAAACTATCGAACACGAAATCACCATTGCCCGATGTTACTGTTCGCTCAACAAGTGTACAGCCCTGACGATATAATTTGATTGTCCAACCGTTCATCGCTGAATCATTTGTTATCAGGCTATCAGCGAGCGCATCGAGATATTTCTTTCCGCTGATACTGCAATACCGTGTGTTGCCGAAATCTTTACCAATGGCATTAGTTCCCGATGTAACAACGACAACATACGAACGTTGTCCGGCATTTGATCCGCAGGTTCTCCAACTAAAACCCGGGGCGGTTACTCTCGGTACAACTTGAACCCATCCCGTTTGCAAACTTTCTTCAACAATGTACGTTCCGGGTAAAAGGTTGGAAAATATATAGCCAGTTACGGAACTTGTAACTATACGTCCCCTCGGCTGACACGAGGCGGAGTCAAAAAGTTTTATAACCCAACCACCCCTCTTATAATCGCTTCCGGTAAACAAACTATCACCATTCCACTCCTCAAACTTCTGCCCGCTTATTATTCCGTACTTATAATTCCCGAAATCAATATTGGAAATTGAATCGCCTG
>JACPVN010000554.1 GCA_016191715.1 Ignavibacteriota bacterium
CAATTCTTCTCGCTCTGGATTTATTCGTTCTTCATTTTCGGACCCTTGCAGGAACTCGGAAACATCATCAATATATATCGCGAAGCGGAAGTCTCGCTCAATAATTTCGAGCAGATTATGAACACACCGAAAGAGCCGCGTCCGCTCAACCCTGCATCGCTCGGACAAATCAAGATGCTTTCGTTTGAGCAGGTTTCGTTCAAGCATCAATCAGCAACGAAGAACGCGCTCAACAACATTTCGTTTTCGGTCAGAACGGGAGAGAGCATCGCGTTTGTCGGTCCCTCCGGTTCCGGCAAAACAACGTTGGTGAAATTGTTAGTCGGTTTGTACCGTCCGCAGGAAGGAAGAATTTTGTACGATACTATTTCCGGCAATGATGTTGACCTTGACCGGCTTCGTGAACAGATTGGATTTGTCACACAGGATACGCAGTTGTTCTCCGGAACAATCAAAGAAAATCTCCTCTTCGTGAATCCCAAGGCAACGGATGCAGAATGTATGGATGTTCTCCATAAAGCCGCGTGTCAAAGTTTGCTCTCTCGTGCGGATAAAGGATTGGACACCGTCATTGGTGAAGGAGGCGTGAAAGTTTCCGGCGGCGAGAAGCAACGGCTTTCGATTGCACGGGCATTGCTTCGTCATCCGAATATTCTTGTGTTTGATGAAGCAACGTCATCGCTCGACTCGTTGACGGAAGAAGAAATCACTGAAACAATTCGTGACATTGCAACACGACGCGAGATGATTACGATTATGATTGCGCATCGTCTCTCCACTATTCTCCATGCAGATAAGATTTATGTTTTGGAGCGAGGAGAGATAATCGAAGCGGGAACACATTCGGAACTGCTCGCGATGAAAGGATTGTACTTTGCAATGTGGCGACAACAGATTGGGGAAAGAGAAAATGGCGTGGTGCATGAGTTTAAGATTGAAAAATTGGTGTTGAATTGAAAACGACTAATTATTCACCACAGATTACACGGAGACAACGCGGATGTTCACAGATAGTGTTATTACAATCTGTGCAAATCAGTGCAACCTCTATGTCATCTGTGGTTAATGAAACATCAGAGATAAAAACACAATGATAATCAAAGGTATCTTCCCACCGATGCT
This sequence comes from Ignavibacteriota bacterium, assembly GCA_016191715.1. Lineage (GTDB taxonomy): Bacteria > Bacteroidota > Ignavibacteria > UBA10030 > SZUA-254 > FW602-bin19. The sequence continues at coordinate 1,123 of JACPVN010000554.1, forward strand.
AACACCGTTCAAAGAGAACGGCGATGTAGATTATAACGCGTTTATCCGCAACATCGAAAAATGGGATAACGAACCGCTCGGCGGGTATCTCGTTCTTGGCTCGAACAGCGAAACAGCATATCTCAATGAAGAAGAAAAATTAACGCTCATCGAGTTGACTGTTCAGACAGCAAAGAAGCAGAGAACGATTCTTGCAGGAACAGGATTGGAGTCAACGCGGGAAACAATTCGTCTGACAAATATGGCTGCGCGGTTGGGCGCACACGCCGCGTTAGTTCTCACACCAAATTATTACTCAGGGCAAATGTCGGATGAAGCGCTCATCAAGCATTTCACATCAATTGCAGATGCATCAGAAATTCCTATACTGATTTACAACGTTCCGAAATTCACTCACTTCAATATTTCTGTTGAAGCGGTTCGGATTCTCAGTCAGCATCCGAATATTATCGGGATGAAAGATAGCGCGGGAACTATCGCACAACTTGAAGCGTTCAGGAAAGCAACTCCTGAGACATTCAACCTGATTGTCGGTTCAGCAACGATTTTGTATCAGGCATTAACGATAGGGGTGAAGTCAGGAATTCTTGCACTTGCTAATTGCGCTCCTAAGGCGTGTGCTGAAGTTCAGGAATTATTCAGTCAGGGAAAGCACGATGAAGCCAAACAACTTCAGGAGCGGTTGTTGCCTGCAATTAAAGCAGTGACTGATACTTACGGAATTGCGGGTTTGAAATATGCGTCAACGTTGATGGGATATGAAGGAGGGTTTGTGAGAAATCCGTTGATTGAGTTACGCCCAAATGAGAAAGAAAATATTCGGACGATTCTTAAACAAATTGGAATCGAAATTGACGATTTACGATTGAATCATTAATTCAATGACACAATCGTACATGAATCAATCGTCAATCTATTCAACTCTTCCGCCTAAATATTTTGCAAGAAACATTTCCGCCACAGCGTAAAACTTCAAACGATTTTCCGGTCGCGCAAAGCCGTGTCCCTCGTCAGGGAACAACATATACTCTACATCTTTTCCGTTTCTCTTCAATGCATCAACAATTTGTTCGCTCTCTGCTTGTTTCACCCGCGGGTCGTTTGCGCCTTGAGCAATCAACATTGGAATAGAAATATTCTCTGCATGAAAAAGAGGCGAACGTGCCTTAAGAAATTCTTCTTCCGTTGCCGGGTCGCCGACGCGCTTGGTAAACTGCACTTTCATCGGTTCCCAGTACGGAGGAATAGAATTGATGAGTGTGATGATACTGCTCGGTCCGACAATATCAATCGAGCAGGCGAATACATCTGGAGTGAACGCCGCGCCGGCAAGCGCCGCATATCCGCCGTAGGAACCTCCGTAGATGGCGACGCGTTTCGGGTCGGCTATCTCTTGTTTGATTGCCCAGTTCACTGCATCAATCAAATCGTCGTGCATCTTCGCTCCCCATTCACGGTCGCCGGCGTTAAGGAAGTTTTTCCCGTACCCGGTTGAGCCGCGGAAATTAATTTGCAGGCACGCATATCCGCGATTGGCAAACCACTGCGCTTCAGGATTGAACCCCCACACATCCCTCGCCCACGGTCCGCCATGAACGTCAAGCACCAGCG
>JACPVN010000555.1 GCA_016191715.1 Ignavibacteriota bacterium
CCACGAAAATTCTTTCCAGAAGTTGAGTTGTTGTTTCGCGTAGCGTGTACAATCCGGTAATTTGTTGATGAGTTTTTCGACAATATCATCTACCGCTTTATCGAGTTTCTTTCTTGGAACAACTTGATTCACAAGTCCCCATGCAAGGGCTTTTGTTGCGGGGATTCTCTCGCACAAAAAAATCATTTCTCGAGCGCGTCTATCACCGGTAATGAGTGGCAACCACTGAGTCGCTCCTGCGGCAGGAACGCTTCCACGGGAAACACCAACATGTTGAATGAACATATCGTCCGTCGCGATTGCAAGGTCGCATGACATTTGCAATTCGTTACCGCCGCCAACTGCCATTCCGTTCAGTCGGGCAATGGTTGGTTTCCCGATGTTTCGTACCCGTTCATACGTTTCGATAAACACACCCATCCATTTATAAAAGTCGGAAGGATGTTGAGAAAAATCTTCGTTCCATTCTTTCATGTCTGCGCCGGTACAAAACGCTTTTTCTCCCGCTCCGGTGAAAACAACTACCGCAACATCGTCATCCCATTCAGCATCTTGAACTACTTGTCCGAGTTCGAGCAATGTGTCAAGGTTTAGAGCGTTGTGAACTTCCGGGCGGTTGATAGTAATATTAGCGCGAAAATTTTTCTTCTCATATATCAGGTTCTTGAATTTAAAAGATGAGGGAGATTTTCCGGAATACTTTTTCACTCGTGAACCTCTCCGAAAAATAATGTAACGTATGGAGATGCGAAACTCATCAAGTCGTGTGCTGTTGTTTTTCCTTCGGGAGTTGCATTTCCTTCATTCATCGCATCAAATGAATCAAAATAGAGTTCAGCCATTAAATAATAATTTACATCGCCAAATGGAGCACCGGTTATTCGTGTGACTTCACATTTTAGCAAGCCGGGAATTTTCTTCACAAGTGGAATGTGAACTTCAAAGTAATGTTTGTCGAATGTTTCAACATCATCCGGTTGTTTGTAAAGAGCAATGAGTTTTGTCATTTGTTTCTCTGGTTAGTTTTTGGTGAATGGTGATTTGTCGTCTGTCGGTTATCTTTTGTATTTACTTGTATCGGTAATGAATATATCTACACTTCATCTAACAATCAAACCGGTTGGAAATGCAGTACGATTTTATTAACTTCTCACCCCGAAATTCAACACATGTTCAAACGATTATCTTACAAACAGGCAGAGATTTCGCTTGCGTTTATAGCGGCGTTGTCATGTTTGATTGTCTATTTCAATACAGTTTGCCCGACGGTCACTTTCATTGACAGTGGAGAACTTGCAACGGTTTGTTACAAACTTGGCATTGCTCATCCGACCGGGTATCCATTATTTACGTTGGTGGGATATCTGTTTTCTCATCTTCCTTTAGGATTACGTGTAATCTATCAACTCAATCTCCTTGCGGCTATTTTTTGTTCTGCCGGACTTTTTATTTTTTTTCGTTTGCTTGTTTTACTTCTAAATGAGGCATCAATAAAAAGTAAAACACGAACTACTGAAAATCCTGAATTAACGGAGAGGTCAGTGTTTACACTGTTTCTTCCTGCTTTTGCCGGAACATTGTTACTGGGGTTCTCAGAAACATTTTGGTCGCAAGCGTTATCAATCGAAGTTTATTCTTTACACATCTTTTTATTGACACTTGTGTTGTTTTGTTTCGTGAAGGCGATCAAAAGGGAACAAGAAAATCGCTCGAACAACTCCGAACTATTCATATCGGAAAATTGGATTCTATTCGCGTATGTTTTAGGTTTGATGTTCACCAATCATCTTTCAACAATCTTTTTAGCGCCTGCAATGTTAGTAGCGTATTTTGCAACGTGTGGTTTTTCGAAGATTTCATGGAAGAGAATATTTGCTATGGGCGTCCCTTTCTTACTTGGCTTGTCGGTCTATTTGTATTTGCCCTTTCGAGCCGATAACCAACCAATCCTGAATTGGGGAAATCCTGTTGACATAAATAATTTCTTCAGGCATTTGACAGGTAAAGTGTATCGCGTTTGGTTCCTTGATTCAAGTGAAAGTGTTATCAAGCAATTCAAATTATTTTTTGAAACGCTACCCGCGGAGTTTGCTTACGTTGCTTCAGTTGTTGCCTTGTTCGGTTGTTGGAAGTTATTCAGTGAATCAATAAGAATTTTCATCTATACTACTCTACTATTTATGGGATGTATTATTTTTGCAAGTTTCTATGACATCCATGACATTGAAACGTATTTTCTCTTGGCCTATCTCACCGTTGGAATTTGGGTGGCATTTGGTGTTAGGTTCTTCATTGAGTTCACTGAGAAAATAACGATGAGGAGAATTATTGCTATTATCTCGTTAGTGATGATTTTCATGACAGGATACATCAACTATGAAAAAGTGGACGCGAGTAAATTGACGCTCGTAGAAGAATACAGTAAAGACATGTTTAATTCTCTTGAAGAAAATGGAATTCTCCTTTCATTTCAGTGGGACTACTTTGTCTCAGCCGC
>JACPVN010000556.1 GCA_016191715.1 Ignavibacteriota bacterium
ACGCGCCGAGTTTTCTTGCAAACAACGCATGAACTTCTTTCACATCTTTTTTCAATAATCGGTCGAGATGCTCAACCTGACGTTTCTCTTCTTTCTTTGTGTCGGAATCTTTTTTCTTACGGCTGAATAATTTTGTTCCGATTACAACGCCTTTCATTCCCGGGGGCGCTTTCAAGGAAGCATCTTTCACGTCGCCTGCTTTTTCACCGAAGATTGCTTTGAGCAGTTTTTCTTCCGGTGATGACTCTGTTTCACCTTTCGGCGTGATTTTTCCAATCAGGATGTCCCCTTCTTTTACTTCAGCTCCAACCCGGATGACACCATTCTCATCCAAATCTTTCACTGCCTCTTCGCTGACGTTTGGAATTTCTGCTGTGAGTTCTTCCTCTCCTCGTTTTGTATCACGTACCTGTAATTCAAATTCTTCAATATGAATTGACGTGAACACATCTTCAGAAACAACTTTCTCGTTGAGGATGATAGCGTCTTCAAAGTTGTATCCGCGCCATGGCATGAACGCAACAACCACGTTACGTCCGAGAGCGAGTTCACCATTTTCGGTAGCACAACCATCGGCAAGAATATCGCCCTTCTTCACTTTCTGTCCGGGACGAACAATCGCTGTTTGGTTGATTGTTGTATCCTGATTCGTTCTGAAAAATTTGATCAGACGATACTCTACGTGTTGCTTATCTTCAAACGACAAAATATTTTCAACATTTGAATCATCAACATTGTAGTTCATGATGATTCGGTTTGCGTCAACAAATTCTACTACACCATCTTTCTCAGCATAGATAATAGTTCGCGCATCCGTAGCAACTTTTTTCTCCAACCCTGTTCCGACAATCGGCGTTTGCGGACGAACAAGCGGCACCGCCTGACGTTGCATGTTTGAACCCATCAATGCGCGATTTGCGTCATCGTGTTCAAGAAATGGAATCATCGCTGCAGCAGCGCTTACGATCTGATTAGGAGCAACATCAATATATTGAATCTCTTCCGGTTTCTTAATAAGGTAATCACTTTGAAATCGCGCACTGAGTCTGTCGTTTAAAAAATGACCATGTTCATCAACAATTCTTCCGGCTTGAACAATGGAATGTTGGTCTTCTTTTTCCGCCGTCATGAATTCGATTTCATCTGTGACTTTTTTGTTTTTGACTTTTCGATACGGCGTTTCAATAAATCCAAACTCATTTACACGGGCGTGAATACAGAGCGATGAAATCAAACCGATATTCGGCCCTTCGGGAGTTTCAATCGGGCAGAGTCGGCCGTAGTGTGTATAGTGTACGTCGCGGACTTCAAAGCCGGCACGTTCACGAGTCAAACCGCCCGGTCCGAGAGCGGACATACGACGCTTGTGTGTAATTTCTGCAAGAGGATTTGTTTGATCCATGAACTGCGATAATTGATTCGTTCCAAAGAACGCGTTGATAACGCTCGTAATCGTTCTTGCATTGACTAAATCCTGTGGTGTTATTTTTTCCTGGTCACGAACACTCAGTCGTTCTCGAATCGTACGAGACATTCTCACCAAACCAATATTGAACTGTTGAGAAATTTGTTCCCCCACAGTTCGCACACGACGATTTCCAAGATGGTCAATATCATCTACCGATTTCTTGCCTTGTTGCAAGGCAAGTAAATAATTGATAATAGAAATAATGTCGGCTTTGGTTAACGTTGTTGTGGTAACAGGAATATCCACCTGAAGTTTCGCATTCATCCTGTAACGACCCACATCTCCAAGATCATATCGCTTTTCATTGAAGAATAATCTATCAATCAAATTCTTCGCTGTGTCAAGGTCAGGCGCATCGCCTGAACGTAACTGCTGATAAATTGCATTCAGGGCTTCTTCATCCGTGCGTGCAGTATCTTTCTGGATTGTGTTGGCGATGACGGAAGTTTCTCCTGTTCCTTCGTGCTTGAAGAATTTCAATTTTTTGATATTCGACTTTTTGGCGCGCTTTGCAAGGTCATCATCAAAAATCGTATCCTTCGTGATGATGATTTCGCCTGTTTTTTTATCAACAACATCACTACTCACCACGCGATTGAAATACGCACTTAAGTCTGCTTTTTGTGCGTCCACTTCTTCAATCAAATTGAAGAGCATTAAGATTTCATCATCGGAAGAATAACCGAGAGCGCGCAACAAGGTGGTGACCGGGAATTTCTTTTTCCG
>JACPVN010000557.1 GCA_016191715.1 Ignavibacteriota bacterium
GCGCTGATTCATAGTTATTTGTATATGTTTTTCTTCTTGAATAATATCCAAACCAATATATACAAGCCTTATTACACATTCAAACCCCAGAGCTATATTCTAAAAAAATCATAAACTATTCCATCCGATTTTGTATATTCATTCAATGCAACACCACCATTCCATCAATCCATAACTCCATAGCAAGATTTTGCTCTCTCTCAACTCTATAAGCATACAATACGGCAGTCGCTCGCTGTTTGATGATGTCTCGTTTATGATTGGTCCGCATGACCGCATCGGGTTTGTCGGCTCGAACGGCGCGGGCAAATCAACACTGTTAAAAATTATTGCCGGCATCAACGAATCAGATTCGGGAAGCGTTGATAAAGCGAAGTATGTTACAGTAGGGTATCTGCCGCAGGATGGTGTGATTGCTTCCGGCAAAACGTTGTACAAAGAAGTCGAGACTGCATTTGAGGATGTAATGTTTGTTCAGGAGGAATTGGAAGAAGCGCAACACCAACTCAGTACACTCAATCCCGAAAGTGAAGAATATGCTGATGTCATAGAAGTGTTCGGAGAACTTCAGCATAAGTTAGAGGATTTGGATGCGTTCCGAATGAAATCCAAAATCGAGCGAGTGTTGATGGGACTTGGTTTTGCAGTTTTGGATTTCGAGCGACAAACAGAAGAGTTCAGCGGCGGTTGGCAAATGAGAATTGCTCTTGCAAAATTGTTGTTGAAAGAGCCATCGGTATTACTGCTTGATGAACCGACAAACCATCTTGACCTTGAATCGTTGCAGTGGCTTGAGGAATATCTTCACAACTATAACGGTGCGATTATTCTCGTCTCTCACGACAGAGCATTTCTTGATAGCATCACAACGAAAACAATTGCCATCGGTTTGGGTAAGGTTGAATCGTATGCAGGTAATTATTCCTACTATGAAACGGAAAAAGTCATCAGGAAGGAACAGCAAGTTGCCGCGTTCAAAAATCGACAACAGCAAATGAAACAAACTCAGCAGTTCATTGAGCGATTCAGATACAAGGCAACGAAAGCTCGGCAAGTTCAAAGCAGAATCAAACAGCTTGAGAAAATTGATATTGTTGAGATTGAAGATGAGGAAGACGAAATTCATTTCAAGTTCCCACAGCCGAAGCCAAGCGGCGTGGTAGTGATGGAGTTGAAGAACATTCACAAAAGTTATGGAACAAAGAATGTATTTCATGGATTAAATTACACACTGGAACGAGGTGACAGAATTGCAATTGTCGGCGTGAATGGCGCGGGGAAATCAACCTTCTCACGCATTGTTGCAGGAGTAGAGCCGTTTGATTCCGGAGAACGAACGCTCGGTTAGAATACGATACTTTCTTACTTCGCGCAGCATCAGGCGGAAGAACTCGATTGGTCGAAACAGGTTTTGCAGATAGTTGAGGAAGTTGCTGAAGGAGCAATCAGAACCAAACTTCGGACTATTCTCGGTTCATTTCTTTTTCAGGGTGATGATGTGTTCAAGAAAGTTTCTGTGTTGAGCGGAGGAGAGAAAAGTCGGCTTGCACTGGCGAAGATGCTTCTGCAACCTGCAAATTTTCTCATCATGGATGAACCGACAAACCATCTTGATATGCGCTCGAAGAAAGTTTTACAAGAAGCATTGCTCGCGTATGAAGGAACGTATATCATCGTCTCACACGACCGTGCATTTCTCGACCCGATAGTAAATAAGGTGGTGGAGTTTTCTGTCTCGGGAGTCCGAACATATTTGGGGAATGTTTCTGAATATCTGGAGAGGAAGAAAGTTGAAAAAGAATCGGCGAGTGGGAGAATGAGCGAAGCGGCGATATTGAGTAAGGGAGCGCGGGTGCAGGGGGGAGAGGGAGAAAATAAAATTATTAACACGCATATCTCAAATCCTTCACCCGCCAAAGGCGGGCAAGTATCTCATATCACCGAAAAGGAACGAAAGCGGCTTGAGGCAGAAGCACGTCAGGAACTTCACAAAAAGACGAAGCCATTCAAAGAGAAGTTGGAGAAAGTTGAGAAAGAGATAGAGAAAATGGAGGAACGGAAGATTGAGATTGAGATGTTGATGGCAGACCCGGAGTTTTACAAAAACGGGGAAGAGGCGAAGAAGATTGCTCATGAATATGGAGAAGTAAAAATGACGCTACAAGAGAGATACAGTGCTTGGGCAGAAGTAACTGACAAGATTGAAAAAGTGAAAAATTCTATAACATAAACCTTGATTCTGTTGGATGATTTGGTTACTTTCTTATGAAATTTAACTGTAAGATAAATGATGAAACTTACCTTCAAACCGCTTGAAGAAAAAACTTGGAACGACTTCGTGGAACTCTTTGGCGAGCGAGGCGCGTGTGGCGGATGTTGGTGCATGGCGTGGAGACAAACATCGGTTGAGTATGCACAGAATAAGGGAGAGACGAACAAACGGGCGATGAAGAAGTTGGTCGGGAAGGACGAACAACTTGGTATCCTCGCATATCACGAAGGAAAACCGATGGGTTGGTGTGCAATTGCGCCGCGTGATAATTA
>JACPVN010000513.1 GCA_016191715.1 Ignavibacteriota bacterium
ATCATTAATCCGAAAAACATTCAAGAGTTTCACGACAAGAAAAAGCGGTTTGAAATTCGTTCAGGGATTACCGTCGTGTTGAAAGATGCAGTGATTAAGGATGGAACCGTTATCTGATAGACGATTTTCGATTGACGAATGTAGGATTGTATTCGAATGAATAACTCTCAACACCATGTCATCATGGTCGCGTCTGAGAATGCGGCGTTGAGCGGAGGAAAAGTCGGTGGAGTGGGAGATGTTGTGCGTGACATTCCACTTGCACTTGCTTCGTTAGGGTGGGAAAGTACGGTTCTTATTCCTTCGTATGGTTTTCTTCATCTGAAAAACCCATCACGGCTCATTCTAACTTTGGAAGTTCCGTTTCGCGGTCAAAGATTTATTGTTGAGTTTTGGGAAGCGGAGTCGAAAAATCCTCAACGAACCGTAGGCAATCAATCTGTCAGGCATATCCTTGTCCATCATCCATGGATCAGCGGCGAGCCGATTTACTTCAATGACCCGTCAGACCAGCCGTTTGCTCGTGACGCTTCAAAGTATGCACTCTTCAGTTCTGCTGTCGGAAAATTTCTCCGCACGCCGGGAATGGAGGGAGTATTACATCTTCACGATTGGCACACGGCAACATTGTTACTTCTACGCGATTTGCATCCGGAGTTTTTTCATCTTCACAAATTTAAAACGATTTACACAATTCACAACTTAGGTATTCAGGGGACCCGACCGATGCGGAATGACAACTCATCGCTTGAGGCATGGTTTCCGGAATTATTTCGTTCTGTAGATTGGGTGCAACATTGGAAAGACCCGCGGTACGACTCATGGATGTACACTCCGATGTTTACCGGAATACGGTTTGCACATTTAGTCAACACCGTTTCGCCAACCTACTCACAGGAAATCCTCAGAACAAGCAATCACACTAACGGATTCTTCGGTGGCGAAGGACTTGAACCGCTTCTCCAGTTCGTCAACAACGAAGGACGGCTTCACGGGATTTTGAACGGATGCGAGTATCCTGAAACGGTGATTCACCCGCCGGAGGTGGGCAGGGGTTACAGGTTACCAGTGACGGAAAATCACAACTCACTAATCACCATTCACAATGTGCTAAACCTGATTCTTGATGAACTGAAAGCAGGTAAAGTTTCCATCGGCGGATTAACTCACGAAGAGTGCGAAAGCAGATTTCAATGGCTTCAAGAACAGGAGATTGAATTGCTCCTTACGAGTGTAACGAGAGTGACAGAGCAAAAAGTCAGATTGTTTTGTGAGAAGGATTCGTTCGGGACGATTGCGATTGATTCCATTGCGGCTTCACTGAATGAAAAAAATGGAATCTTTATCATGCTCGGAACGGGAACGCCGGAATATGAACGGTATCTCAGCGGAGCGTCACGGTATCATGAGCGGTTTCTTTTCGTCCGTGGTTTTTCTGAAAAGATTGCACAGCAATTGTACGCAAGCGGTACGATGTTTCTCATGCCAAGTTTGTACGAGCCGTGCGGTATCAGTCAGATGGTTGCAATGCGTGAAGGACAACCGTGCGTTGTTCACGGTGTTGGTGGATTGAAGGATACTGTTTGGCACGACGTGAATGGCTTTGTGTTCGAGGGTTGGACGATGAGTGATAAAGTTAATCATTTTATCGGCACAGTGCGACATACGATTGATATTTTCCTCAACGGTAAAGAACACTGGGAACGAATAAAACATGCCGCACTTGATTCACGGTTTCGTTGGGAAGATGCGGCGAGGAATTATGTGGAGATGTATAAAGGAAATTGACGATTGACTAACTATCTCAATCGTCAATACCTTTACCTCATCAACATCATCCCGCTTGTCGGAGGAACGGAGACGGTACCGCTTACTTTTCCAAACGGTTTGTCTTGTGTTACTTTATCCGGATTGGCGAGAACCTGCCAACTACCTTTCGGGAGTTTCATCTCAAGCGGTTTCTTCTGATTACCGTTTAATAAAACCATTATACCGCTTTTTGAGCTTTTGACGTTTTCCTTTGTACTGTGTTCTTTCTTTGTATCAATCAGAAAAGCGATGTGGAAATCGTTCTTGGTCGGAAGGAACTCGATAGATTCGTTCGGAACGTTGCTTAACTGCGGATATGTTTTTCGGAGATGTATCAAGCCCTTGTAATATGCAACAAGTTCTTTGTTGAGTTCAGCATGTTCATAGTTGAGGTAGTTGGTTTCGTTGTCTTTATCGTAACTGTTGTGGTCGAGCATTCCGACGCGGGTATCTGGTGATGAAGTAGGAGCGATGAGTTTGCTTCGTCCGTATTCCTGTCCTTCATGAATCATGATTGGACCTTGGGAGGTGAACAGGTACAGCGCCGCGAGTTTGTGAAGCGCTAATTGTTTGGGTGTGAGTTTAACATTCGTTTCGGCGTTGGGTAGTTTCTCGTTTTCTTTAGCATCGTGCAAAGCGAACCGGATGAAATCGCCCATTGTATTGTCATCGTGCGATTCGAGATAGTTAATGCTATGTTCTTTCTGCGTGAACGGTCCTCCGTCAAGAAGCAAACTTCCGGTAACGAAACTCATGAACGATTTCTTTGAATTGTTTCCCTGAAATTTTCCAAAGATGAATCCGTGTCCGTCGCGCGGGTTTTGACCTTTCACACCGTTGCGAATCAAATCGTTCCATGCCGCCCAGCCAATCATGCTGAAACCTGCAAGGTCATACTTTCCGCCGCCCCACGCTTCTGCAATTAAAATAACATTCGGATTGATTTTCTTCGCTTCCTGAGTGATGAGTTTACACGTTTCCCAATCGAGCATCGTTGCAAGGTCGAAGCGGAACCCGTCAACATGATATTCTTTCATCCAATATGTTACCGATTCGACAATGAGGCGACGAGCCATGAGCCGATCGGTTTTGAAATCGTTGCCGCAACCGGAACCCGTAACGAAGTTTCCGTTTATATCGGTATGGAAATAATAATACTTATCAATAAACTTGAACGGATTGAAGTCATAATTCGAGACATGGTTATAGACAACATCCATAATGACGGCGATGCCATTCTTGTGAAAAGATTTTACCATATCTTTGAATTCATTCACAGCGCGTCCATCTGCGCCATTATACAATTCCCGTTCGATTGTTCCATCGGTTCCGTAATACGTTTCCGGAGCGAAGAAATAACTCGTCATATATCCCCAATGATTTCGCCCGTATGGATTCCATGTGTTCACCGGGTAGCCGTATTTGATTACGGAGGTATCTTTATAGGGTAACTCGATATTCCCAAATTTTTGTGTCGGGAGCAATTCGATTGCATTGACACCGAGATTCTTCAGATAATTCAGGCCGCCGGTTTTTCCATCTTCGGTTAATCCTTTGTAGGTTCCCTTCCATGAAACTCCGGACGAAGCATGTGCTGTCAAATCCCGGATATGCGATTCATAAATGATTAACTTGGAGTACGTATCGGGCGTAATAAATGTATCGCCTTCCCAATCATACTCGGAGTTGATGATAAGGGTTTTCGCAGGTTGATGCCAGTTCGTTTTCGTCGCAACTGCCTTTGAGTAAGGGTCGGCGAGAATGATATTCGGATTAAACATCTCGCCCGGACCTTCCGGACCAAACACACGGTAACCGTAAAACTTTCCAGTCAGGATTTCGGGGAAGAAATATTCCCACACACCCTGCTCATCTTTCACCATGAGAAATTCTTTTCCGGCTTCTTCATCATGTTTATTGAAGAGAACGAGCATGACTTTCGTAGCACGCGGCGCAAACAAACGGAACATTGTCTTTTCCCATCCGAGAATGCACCCCAACTCCTTCTCAGAGTAGAGTGAATCGAGAAATTGTTGTACTTTCGGTTGAGCAAAAAGAGGACGAGAAGTCGGAATCACCATGAGGAACAGAACGAAGAAAAAGATTGATGAGAGATTAGAGTGAAATTTCAGTTTGTTCATGAGGTTTAGGTTTCGGTGGTCGTTCATACAGTTCAGTAAGTTCTTTGAGTTTTGATGCGAGGTTTGGTTTGACTTGTTCCCACGTGAATCTCCATGTCCAGTTGCCCCCGAGTTTTCCGGGGAAATTCATTCGTGCTTCCGCGCCGAGATTGAGAATATCCTGCATCGGGATGATAACAATATCCGCGACGGAAGAATGTGCGAGACGAATCAACTCAAACGTCAGATTCTCTCTATAATAGTTGATATACCGTTGAGTGAATGAATAAATGTCATTCGCTTCATTCTTTGCCTTCTCGAAGTAGCCGCGAGTTGTATCGTTATCATGCGAGCCGGTATAGACGACACAATTCGGTAAAAAATTGTGCGGGAGAAATTTATGTTCCATTCCGCTTCCGAAGGCAAATTGAAGTATCTTCATTCCGGGAAAGCCAAAGTGGTCCCGCAGTTCTACAACAGGTTTTGTAATGACACCGAGGTCTTCCGCTAAAATCGGGAGTGTTCCTAAATGATGTTGAAGTGTTGTGAAGAATTTTTTTCCCGGAGCGTTCACCCATTTTCCTTTCTCGGCAGTTTCCGCATCACCGGGAATTTCCCAGAACGCTTCGAATCCTCGGAAATGGTCAATACGAATGATGTCAACGCTTTCAAGTAAATGCTGGATGCGGAAACGCCACCACGCAAAATCATCTTTTTTCATTACATCCCAGCGATACAAAGGATTTCCCCAAAGTTGTCCGGTCGGACTGAAATAATCGGGAGGTACTCCTGCTTTTGTTAACAGTACTCCGTCTTCATCCATATCAAACAAGTGTTTGTTCGCCCAGACGTCTGCGCTATCATATGCAATAAAGATTGGCAGGTCTCCGATTATTTTTATGTTTTTATTGTTCGCATAGGTTTTCAATTCATGCCATTGTTGAAAGAAGAGGAATTGTATGAATTTATGCTTTGAGACTTGAACATGTAATCGTGCAGAAAACGCTTCGAGTGTTTGTGCATCCCGGTGAATAATTTCTTTTTCCCACGTGTTCCAATGTTTTCCACCGTTTGCCTCCTTGATAGTCATAAAGAGAGCAAAATCCTCAAGCCAAAAGTTATTCGATTCACAAAATGAATCAAACTCTTTTTTCATGACAACATTACTTGAGATTTGAAATCGTTGAAAGGCTTTTTCCAGAATCATTTTTTTTGTTTCGATGACCTTCCCAAAATCAACGTGAGTCGGATTGGGAAGAGGAGCAAGTTGAAGGTCATCTACTGAGAGTAACTTCTGGGTAAGTAATTTTTCCGGGCTGATGAGTAACGGATTTCCTGCAAATGCGGAAAAGCATTGATACGGTGAATCTCCATATCCCGTCGGACCAAGCGGGAGGACTTGCCATAATCGTTGTCCGCACGCCTCTAAAAAATCAACAAAATAAAAAGCATTGGGGCCTAAGTCGCCAATACCAAAATTTCCGGGGAGTGATGTCGGATGAAGCAGGATGCCGGCGGAACGTTCAAATTTCATAGGGCAAATATACTCATTGAACGATACAAAAAAAAAGGTACGCTGTTGCGTACCTTTTTGGACATTGATGTGGAGTTAGTTATTTAATCAACGTCATCTGCCTGACGCTCTCGAAGTTCATCGCATCATCAACATTCTGTGCTGTTATGCGATAGAAGTATGTTCCTGATGTTAAATCGTTCGCTGCAAAAAGAATTTCCTGATCACCCGCTTCAACTTCTTGATTGTTTAACAATGCGGCAACTTCCTGTCCGAGCATATCATATACTTTTAACGTAACTACTGATGCAACTGGAAGAGAGAATGAAATTGTTGTTGTCGGGTTGAACGGATTCGGATAATTCTGTTCTAACGTCATTTGTTCCGGGACTTCCGGTTTTCTTTCATACTTTTGTGCTATCGCTGTTTGTGCGCCCAAAGCAACGAAGAAGACTTCTGAAACCTGCTTTGTGCCTGTGAGACGGAGTTCGTTTGCGAACGAAATCGTATCCATCGGACCGGAGAATGCTGAATTGATTCTGGAAATTGTGCTGTCAATTCCGACATATTCCACCCTTGTGATTCCCTGCCAGAAGGTCATCATCGAATCGGCACGACCGGCAATTTCACGAATCATTTTTCCGTTGTACGGAGAGTTTGCATCAGAATAAATCAATTCACCAAAACCATACGGCGTGATGCCTAAATCGCTTGCTGTGATATTGAATTTCAGAGCAAGAAGATTTGCAAAAAGTTTGTTATTGTGTTTGGAAGGTGTTAAAGATTTATGAACACCACGAAATGCAGAACCATTTGTCAATTTTGCAAAACCCCGAGGTTGACCGAAATGTTCGCCGTTTCTATCCATTAATGAATTTAATAAATCATTACTCTTTCGGATATTCACCCAACCATATTGTTTTTTCTGTTGTGGCACTGGTATTCCGACTGTCACATCAATTATGCTGAAGGAGAAGATTTCTTGACGGACATTTGCTGTATTGGGCATTGGGAGGACACTTTGATTACGCACTGGATTCTTCACTGTTGAGTATCTCACAACAATAGTATCCCCATGCATCCATTCCCATTTTGTCACAGTCATACGTCTCTTCAATGAGAGGGTAGTGATTAATACTTCCTGCATGCTTCCGAGCGTCACACCGCCAACATACCATGCTTTTCCATCGTTCTTCACTTTTGCTGAATACATTGATGGAATTGAAATTGTCGAAATATCAGTTGGAGAAGAAAATTCGAGATAAAGACCGTCAACCGGACTATTGGTTTCGTTTGTGAACGAAAAATCATTTTGAACACCGATTGCTTTTCTTTTTTCCGCAATCTTAACTGTGAGGTCATCCGCTGTGAAGGAACGGAAGTACTGAGCAAAAGAAAGTTCACTCATGGTGAGGAGCAGAAGAAGAGTTGTGATATATAATGTCAGGCTTTTCATAGGTCAATCTTTCATGTTATTTGGTTATTGTTTTGAAATCTTCACTGTGGCGTAAAGTCTCAAAGACTATACCAGCCGAAAAAAAAACATGTAAATGAAATAGGTTCTCTTTTTGAGATAAAAAGAGAAGTTTACGAATCAAAGACTCACAAAGAATGGTCAATACTCGAACACTGTTCTGAATTTGAGCGATAAAAAAGGGAACAAACTTCAAAGAAGGATGAAATAGATTTGGTTTTTCAATATTTCTCCATTATCTTTTTCTCGCTTGAAATGTAGCCTGTCGTTTGACAGTAATGAATTGCCGGTCTCTTCGTTCATACTTGAGCATATGGGGATTCGGCATTTTCTCTATAGACTTGTTCCTCGAAAACTTTTAGTTGTAGATGTCTGATCCAATTCCGAAAACGTTCAAACCACGCTTTCCGCTCTTCGGGAAAGTGATGGTTGGCTTTATCTTTATTATCGTGTTTATGATTCTTTCGAGCACATTTGTGCTTCTGCAATTGAAAGGAGCATTTACTACCGGAAAAGGTGATCTTCAGGGAAATGAAAAAAATAATGTTTTCTCTATCAGACTGGCAAAAACATTGTTACTTGAATCCGAAGCAGTTCGAACATATCACGTCACAAAAGATTCAACTGTTTTTCTAACATATCTCCGGGAGAAGAAAGAATTCGAAACAATTCATGATTCGTTACATGCATCAGCATCGCGATTAGAAATAAAATCCCTCCTTTCCAAGATAAGTGAATATCATAACCAGTTCAATGATATTTCTGCCCAAATTATTTGGGATACTTCGCTTGATAGTAATATAGATGTAACACCTAAAATATCACGTAGTGTAGAATTGCAAGATTCACTTTCTCAAGTAATTCAAATGCTGAATGATGCATATCGGTTTTCACTGGGGAAAACGGTCTCATCATTCGATAAACGTATCAACCTTGCAATGGATACAGCCGTCATTATTTTGTTACTGTCACTGGTTGTTGCATTGGTCACGGCGATACTTATTACGAGAACAGTCGTCAGACCGATTCAGGCATTAAAGGATGCCACGGAAAAAGTGAGTGAAGGACATTATGAAATAATTCCGATATCCAGTACTGATGAAATTGCTGACCTGACTCGCGACTTTAACCAGATGAGTAATAAATTAAAACAACTCGATGATATGCGGGTTACGCTGATGTCAGAGATTTCCCATGAGATGCGAACGCCGTTGCAAGTCATCAAAGCCGGTTGTCATGCTATTACAAAAACGAAAGAGGCCGCGCCGTTAGTACAGCGGCAGATTGATGCTGTAGCGATGATTAATCAGGCAACAAACAGAATCAACCGGTTTGTTACATCATTTCTTGATATCACAAAAATGGAATCCGGGTTAATGAAGTTTGAATTTATTCCGACAGACGTTGTTGAACTCATCACTCCGCTTGTGCAGGAAGCACAGTTGATTGGACAGACACGACAAATCACTGTAGATTTTATTCATGATGATATTAAACCATTAGCATTAGACAGGGAAAAATTTACTCAAGTGGTGAGTAATCTTATCTCCAATGCAATAAAGTACACTCGGGAAAATGGGAAGATTACGATACGGGCATTAAAAACATTCGAAATGAATGGGTCAGTGAACAGCAAGGAATTTATCCGGATTGATGTACAGGATACGGGTGTTGGAATCCCGCCGGCAGATGTTGAGAAACTTTTTACAAAATTTTTTCAGGCAAATAATAAATCAGTTGTAAGCGAAAAAGGTTCGGGACTTGGACTTGCGCTTGTCAAACATGTAGCGGAAGCACACGGTGGAAAAGTCGCAGTCTCCAGCCGGTTGAACGAAGGCTCGACATTCAGCGTTTTAATTCCGTCAGAGGTAAGAACGCAGACATCAGCATGATATTACAATCTTCAGTGGAAGAGGTTATTTCAGAAATAGAAAAATCAGGGAACCGTAAATTCAAATTTCGACAGGAAGTGAGTTCACTCCTCACAATATCTCAGGAACAAAATATGAGTGGAGTGTTTGATGATATATTATTCTTCTCAAAGTTTCTTTCTCATGCGTATGCAGTGTTGAACCGTGAAGGAACAACATCGGAAACTACACGACCACTCCAGCAAGAATTCAAAACAACTTTGGAAAAACTACACACGCTTCTTCGTACGCTCATAAAAGAGGCAGATGGATTACTCAAACAAGATTTTGTTTCCCGATTTTTGAACATGAAACCGGAATGTATGGAAAACCTCCTTGCGTTAGCGAATGAGTTAACATGGGTGAAAAATTATCAGTTAGACACGCCAAATAAAGCAACTCAAAAGAAATGAAATTATCCGCGAAACTCTCTTTATTTATTTTTGTCATTGCCTTTATTATCTGGCTTGGCGGCATCAACATCCGGGCAATGGTTGGATTCGATTTACTGCAAACCGGAACGCTTGATTTCAAATCGAACATTCATCCGTTTGTCGAGAGGGCGGTGTTCGGATTGATTGTTCAAACATCATTCGTTGTTGACATTGCTTATGCAATAGCATGGCTCAGCGGAATTATTTTTCTCTCAACGTCACCGTTCAAGTTGCGAGAGCATGGTTGGCTTATGATGAGCGCAATTCTGTTTTATATTTTCACCCCCGTAGAAGTGTATGCTATCGTTCTTTATGCAAAGATGATGTACCTTGATTTTCTCGGCTCGAATGATTTAGTGGAGTTTAGAAAAATATTTATCCACCGGCTTGCAGCGCTTTCCGGCGTACCGATGATTGCATTACTTTGTTATTACACTATGCTCGCGGTGTTGATATTTCAACCGCTCAAAAGAAAACTCACGCCGGTAACAGAAGCGAATAATGTCGAGAGTTCCGAAACACTGTTCATCGAAGAACAACCGGTCGCATGAACTACACAAAACTCATTGAAGAATTGGAAATGTTAGTCAGTCAGGTCGGAGTGAAACTTCGGTACGAAAAAGGAGATTTTGAAGGCGGTTACTGTGTGTTGAAAGAAGAACAAGTTCTTGTCGTCAATAAACGGTTGACCGATGTACGCCGTGCATCCATACTTGCACAAGCGTTAATGCAAATCGGCGTTGAGGCGATATTCATCAAACCGAACATTCGCGATTTTATTGATAACGAATCAGCGAAGTATCTTCAATCAAAAAAGAATCTTGTTAAGCGGGTGGATGTGTAAATGATAAAAGCAATCATCTTCGATTTGGATAACACGCTTGTTGATTTCATGCAGATGAAACGTCAGTCGGTGGACTCGGCAATCTCCGCGATGATTGATGCAGGACTTGATTTGCCGCGGGAAGAGATCAAAGAACGTATTAATGCTATCTACAAAGAACGGGGCATCGAATTCCAAAATGTTTTCGACCAACTTCTCTATGATATTTTTAATAAGGTTGATTATAAAATTCTTTCAGCCGGAATTATTGCGTACCGTAGAGCAAGAGAAGCCGCCTTGGTTCCGTATCCGCATGTGTATTTGACTCTCGCTGAATTGCTGAAGCGCGGAATGAAACTCGCCGTCGTTTCCGATGCGCCCGTACGTGAAGCATGGTTGCGGCTATGTTATTTGAATTTTCATCAGATGTTTGATGTGGTCGTCACTTTCGAGGACACAGGCGAACGGAAACCGCATCCTGCGCCGTTTTTGAAAGCGCTCGAAGGACTTCACGCGAAAGCTGACGAAACTCTGATGGTAGGAGATTGGGCGGAACGCGACATGATCGGCGCATCGAAAGTCGGAATCAAAACAGTATTTGCGCGCTACGGCGATACCTTCGGAACGATTGAAACGCACGCAGATTATGAAATACAAGATGTCAGAGAATTACTCGACATAGTTGATAAAGAAAACAGGGCGGTGCGTAGTTCATGATTAGCGGAATCGGAATAGATGTTGTGGAAATCCAGCGCGTAAATGAAATGATTCAGCGATATGGAAATCGGTTTATCAAAAAAATCTTTACCGAAAGTGAAATTGAATATGCGTTGTCAAAAGCAAGCAGTCCTCACCATTTTGCAGGAAGATTTGCAGTCAAAGAAGCAGTGAGCAAGGCAATTTCGACAGGATGGAGCGGAGGATTTCGGTGGAAAGATGTCGAAGTGACAAACGACGATTCCGGTAAACCATCGGTTCAACTCCACGGACATGTGAAGGAGTTGTTACAAGGTAGTACGGTTTTTGTGTCTATTTCACATTCCGAAAATGTCATCGCCGCCGTAGCAATCATTGAAAAAAGAATCTGAGGAACATTCGTCTGTTGTTTTTGCTGAAGAATTTTCCTATTATTGAGCCGTTCAAAAACACTTTCACACAACATCATGAAGCAAACCAGAATAAAAAAGCTCTATTACTCGATAAGTGAAGTCAGTAAAATTACTGCTTTGGAGCAATACGTATTGCGTTACTGGGAAACTGAGTTTGAGCAATTGAATCCTTCCAAGAACCGCGCGGGAAACAGAATTTACACGAACCGCGACATCAAACTTATTCTTGAAATCAAACGTCTGCTTCGGGATGAGAGATACACCATCGAAGGTGCGAAACATGTGTTAAAGGGATTTATCCCCGAAGGAGAAGCGAATCAGCAACTCGAACTCCTCAGCGACACGCCGCAATCCTTGGAGGTTATACCTGCTCGTCAGGCCAGCATTGATAACCGTGTTCAGAATGATATGATTGAGTTGAAGCGGTTTCTTGAAGAGTTGCTTGTTCGACTGACTTGAGATATGCGATGTGTGATTTGAGATGTGAGTAATTTGTCTAGAGTCACTGGTCTTTGAATCTATAAAAAACTTTGAACTGATAACATATAACAATTTTAACTTTTACATTTTTCATTTTGCATTGTTTAACCGGAACGTAGCGCAGCCCGGTAGCGCACTTGCTTGGGGTGCAAGGGGCCGCGGGTTCAAATCCCGCCGTTCCGACAATATACTGTGGAATACTTTGTCTATCTTCTGAGGAGTTATAAAACGGGAAAATATTATCTTGGTCAAACTCAGGATATAGAAACGAGATTGTTACGTCATAACAGTGGCGATTCATTTTCAACAAGAAAAGATCGACCTTGGGAGATAGTGTACACAGAAAAATATTCCTCACAGTCTGAAGCAATGAGGAGGGAATCATTTCTGAAGTCACCTGCAGGTTGGAAAGAACTGCAAACAATAAAGCAGAAAATACAATTGAAAATGAATTAGCGCACTTGTGCCGATGGCATCCCTTTGGGACTTGGGGTGCAAGGGGCCGCGGGTTTCCCGAAGGGATCCCGTTGGGACAAATCCCGCCGTTCCGACAATTGAGGGCGAATCACTGATTCGCCCTTTTTATTTCTTCTGACATTAAAGTTTTTATTGGTTAGGTTATCATGCCGCAAATGTCCATATTGACTTGTCAAAATTATGGCTCATGGTACCCACCGGATGATTGAGGTGACCCGTCTACTATCAAACTGATGAGGTCGGATTATTCACAAGTGCAGTTCCGCAATGTCGGATTGAAAAACCTATCTTAAAGAATCTCTCCCTGCATTTGATTGGGTACATTACTTGCCATATTTCACACCGAAGAAAGTTAGATGAATAAACACAACACATCCGAA
>JACPVN010000550.1 GCA_016191715.1 Ignavibacteriota bacterium
GCGGCAAATCTCAGCCATACATTTTCTGTCGTCTCGCTGATGTTATCAATCACTTTCATCGTGTGAAGAAAAACATCTTTGTGATGAAAATCTTTTCTCTGCTCGATGCCGACCATGTCATCAAGTTCCGGCATGAGATATTTAGAAAGCCCTGTTTTTTGAAAAAGTTTCAACCTAATGGATGGTTTCGGCGATGCAAGTATTTTGAAGAACTCATCGCTCACACGTTCTTTGGAAACAATGGCAATGCGTTCCGCCATATTTCGCACAGCATTCAGAGTTGTCGCTTCGATGAAAAAATCCAACTGCGAAGCAAAGCGTAATGCGCGCATCATTCGGAGCGGGTCATCATCAAACGTGCGTTCAGGATTGAGCGGTGTTTTGATAATTTTGTTTTCCAAATCCGTCTGACCATCGAACGGGTCAGTCACTTCACCGAATTTTTCTTTGTTGATTGATACCGCAAGCGCGTTAATGGTAAAATCACGACGGGATAAGTCGCTTTCGAGAGACGCTCTGTTCACGATTGGCTTGCGAGAATCCTTCGAGTAACTTTCTTCCCGCGCCGCAACAAACTCAATCTTTCCGGATTCGAGCGGAAGCATTGCCGTCCCGAATTTTTCAAACACGATGACGTTCTTCGTCCCGAAACGTTCCGCGACTTGCCGCGCAAAACTTACTCCGTCACCGACAACAACGATGTCAATATCCTGCACCTCGTTGCCGAGCAATTTATCACGCACATACCCGCCGACGACATACGCCTCAACATTCAATTCATCCGCAATCTTCCCGATGCGGAGAAGCGTTTCATTAGTAATTTCTATTGATTCTACTTTCATGCAAAAGAACAATTAGCACAAGTGATGTAATATAAAAGGAATATTCTTTCTCGTATCACCGTAAACGGTGACACTATATTCAACAAGTCGGATGAATCCGACTGTGTCTGCCATCTTATTCCCAAATGAGTCCCGTTCAACGGGACTTGATTCAATATAGCGTTGTCGTTCACGGCAACGCTATTGGAATTTCTATGAATTACATTTTTAGAAATCTGAATTACCACAATTTATTCTGATTGATTTCTTCAATAATTTGTTGTGCAACTTCGAGCGCCCGCAATCCGTCCTCCGCCGTGACCACCGGTTGTTTGTTGTGGAGTACGGCATCAACAAATAATTCGAGTTCATATTTCAGCGCATTCACTTCTTTGATTTCCGGTTGTTCATACACTATTTTTCTTTGAACAGTTCCCTGTGTGATTGCGCCGAGCAACATTGTATTTTTCGCGCTCGGGTCGTTTTCATCAACAAGACGAAACACTTCAGCAACTGCATCCGAAAAATCAATCGAGATGTACGCGTCGCGCTGGAAGAACCGCATCTTTCTCATTTTCTTTTGAGAGATGCGGCTTGCCGTTACATTGGCTACACAACCGTTCTCAAACTGGATACGAGCGTTCGCAATGTCTGCCGAATCCGAAACGACAGCAATGCCGTTTGCCTGAATACTTTTCACTGATGACTTCACGAAACTCAAGATAATATCAATGTCGTGAATCATCAAATCGAGCACAACGGCGACATCCGTCCCGCGCGGGTTAAACTGCGCAAGCCGGTGCGACTCGACAAACATCGGGCGAATCTGATATTTCTCCAACGCAAGCAACGCAGGATTGAATCGTTCAATATGTCCGACCTGAATCTTCATCTTGTGCTTGCGGGAAAGTTCAACCAATTCTTTCGCTTCTTCAATCGTTGTCGTAATCGGTTTTTCGATGAAGACGTGCTTGCCGCGCCTGATTGCTTCGCTTGCAATTTTGTGATGAAGCGTTGTCGGAGTTGTTACACTGACAGCATCAACGGCATCGAGCAATTCTTCAACCGAGCTGAATGCTTTGCAATTGTATTCGCGGGCGCGTTCGTTTGCCCGCGCCGAATCAACATCAAACAAGCCGACAAGTTGTGCCGACTCAATTCCCGCGTACATCTTTGCATGAAGAGAGCCGAGATGCCCGACACCAATTACTCCAACGTTTAGTTTTCTTTTTTCTTCTTGTGATATTTCCATAAATAAATCTACTCTAAAATTTTCTCATTCTTCTTTTCGATACATAGAAGGAATATCAGGCAATCTATTGAGGATGTACTCTGCATTCCAATAGAGAAATTGCCAACCACCCATTTTCACTTCCCGTGTATCTCCATCCAACGAATCGTTGTATTCTTCATCCACTTTTTGTTGGAAGATTTTAATAAGTCTCCGGCAACTGAGAGAATCTCCTTGCTGAATATAGATTTTAGCGCTGTCTAAATCATTATCCAACTCGTCTATAAAATTCTGACTACCGAGCCAACCGTAAGCAGCAACTTGATGTTTTAGACTTACCAATGAATCTATCATTGCAGCTATTGTGGTACCGCTATCTGGTTGAGGGGGTCTAAAACCTATAAGACTACGATTGATGATTTTAACAGCTAAATTCTCGGTTTCATGCGATAAATAATTAAGTACAAAATCATAATCTGCTAGCGTACCATAATGAATAAGCAATGATTCAGCTATTTGAGAACGCCATATTGCTTCTGGTTCATTATACAACCTCTCAACGAGAAGATCGTGTAATTGTGGATAATTGATTTTAAAAAGATTATGAATAGCAGTAATTCTACTGGTTGAATTACTATCATTAGTAGCAATGTAAACCATATAATTTATGACATCTTGGTTTTGACCAAAAAGTTCAAAAAGAAAATTACGAGCCATAGAACGTAAAAGGGAAGAATGCGCTTCTTTTGATATACGAAGAAGCTCAGTTTTTGCACTTTCAGCATATTCAGGAATATTTAATACTATTTCTTTTAATAAAAGCAGTGCGTAAAAATCAATATAGGTTGAATCCCTGTGCAATATTTTAAATACATATGATGTTGTTGAGTAGTCTCCGATATTAAATAGTAATACAGTAACTCGAACTTGTAGCCTAAGAGAATCAAAACGAAGCTGATTTTGAGAATAATAACCGGCAGAATCAATAATAAGGTGTGCTGTTTCCTGAACGTTCAACGACCCGAATTGTTGCATTACTGTAAGAAACTCTATCTTGAGAGTAGGCTCATCCTGCAACCATATCTTCTGTTCAATTACGGGAAGTGCTTCTAAGATGTTATACTCTTCAATTTTTTGTATTGCCGATAATCGGGTACCAATGTCAAAGCTGCTCAGCGAATCAATAACCTTCTGACGTTCTTCTTGCGACAAAGTTTGTGAGATAGCACTTAAAAAAGAAAAATAAAATAAAATAGATAATATCAATATATTTGATAATTTCATTATACACTCCTCATTCTACTGACAATATGGATTACCATTTGAATCTCTTTGCCCTTTTCTAATACATTCGGTTCCGCTAGAAAATGGTATTTGATCTATAGCGGCTTCCAATTCTTTTTGAATTGGACTCCAATTCTGAGTATCTATTTCATAATTTTTTTGTATAGCCATGTTGTTCCATTTAAAAGTCTCGTTCCCACGCTCCCGCGTGGGAATGTTTTTTCTTGACGCTCTTGCGTCCGGTATTTCTTCTTGTGATATTTCCATAAATAAATCTACTCTAAAATTTTCTCATTCTTCTTTTCGATACATAGAAGGAATATCAGGCAATCTATTAAGGATGTACTCTGCATTCCAATAGAGAAATTGCCAACCACCCATTTTTACTTCCCGCGTATCACCATCTAACGAATCATTGTATTCTTCATCAACTTTATTTTGGAAGAATTTTATAAGCCTTCTGCAATTGACTGAATCTCCCTGTAGAATATAAATTTTAGCGCTGTCTAAATTCGCATCTAACTCGTCTATAAAATCCTGGTTGCCGAGCCAGCCGTAAGCAGCAACTTGATGCTTGAGGCTGATGAGGGAATCAATCTTGATAGGAATCAATAAATTACTTGATAAGTCACGAGGTTTATATTCTTGGAGTATTAAATATATAGGGTCATCGCGTAATAGTGTGGGTAAAATCATAAGGGTTTGAGCATGCACGTAAGGATTTTCAGGCGGAGATAATCCTCGTCACGTAAGCCATAGGCACGACGTTGGAACACCCTGATTTTATTATTCAGTCCTTCGAC
>JACPVN010000551.1 GCA_016191715.1 Ignavibacteriota bacterium
AACACAATTCATATTTGCAACCCACAATCCCAATATTCCGGTACTTGGAGATTGCGAGCAGATTGTTAGTTGCCGTTACGACACTAAAAAAATATCCGTTACCATCGGAAGCATTGACGACATAAATATCCGTAAAAACATTGTAACGATAATGGAAGGCGGAAATGAAGCTTTTGAAAAACGAAAAATGATATACGAATTATGGAACCAATAGAACTTTTAGACATAATAGCAAAAGGCGAAAGTAGTACCGTTCAATTTAAAGAACGAATAAGCGATGCTTACAAAATCGCAACTGAAATGGTTGCATTTTCCAATTCGAAAGGAGGATTAATTATCGTTGGAGTGAACGATAAAAGTGGGGAGCTAAAGGGATTAGGTTTTCAAGAAATACAGAATGCAAATAATTTATTAGCAAGTGCAGCATCTGATAATGTTAAAAGTCCGATTACAATTATTTCAGAACAAGTTACTATTAACGGACACAACTTAATTATTGTCCGTTTAAAAGAAGGAAGCGATAAACCTTACAGAGATAACAAAGGAATTGTTTGGATGAAAAATGGCTCTGATAAAAGGAAAGTAGTTTCCAATGACGAGTTACTGAGGATGCTTCAAAGCAGCGGAAATATTGCTGCCGATGAAGAACCCGTTGCAAATACTACTATTGATGACATCGATGTTGATTTTGTCCACAGGTTTATAAAAAAGAAAACTAAAAAAACTTTAAGAGGCTTAAAGCAAACACTTTCACAGATTCTAAATAATATGGGATTTGCAAAAAATGATAATCTTACGCTTGCAGGATTATTGTTATTTGGGAAACGACCTCAGTCATTTAAACCTCTCTTTTCTGTACAATGCATTGCGTTTGTCGGTAATTACATTTCTGGTCTAGAATACAGGGATAGTGAACCCCCATTTGAAGGTAACTTGTCGGAGTTATTTGAAAAAACAATGAGTTTCATGATGAGAAATCTTCGTAAGGATCAGGTTAAAGAATCATTCAATAGTTTAGGTGAGCTAGAAATTCCGAAACAGGCATTGGAAGAATTAGTAGTGAATGCTTTAATTCATCGGGACTACTTCATACAATCATCTATTAAAGTTTTTATTTTCGACAATCGTATTGAAATAATCAGTCCGGGTAAACTGCCAAACAATTTGACAATTGAAAAAATAAAATCATATACATCAATCGCCCGCAACCAATTGCTTTTTTCGAACGCAAGGTATTTGCTTCCCTATATTGGAATAGGAAGTGGCATACCAAGAGCATTAGAATCTTATCCTGACATTAATTTTGTTAATGACATTGATAAAGAATTATTCATAGCCGTGATACAAAGAAAATAAGCGGTGATGAAACTCCACTTCGACAGCAATCAGGAATATCAGAAAGAAGCAATCAAATCAATTACTGATATTTTTGAGGGGCAATCTTTGAACAGCGGAGATTTTGAATTCTCTTTTAATCGGCCGGGGGTGATACTTACCGAGAACGGGTTTGGGAATAAGTTGAATTGTTCCGGATTAGAAGACTTGACCAAAAACATACAAAATATTCAGAGAAGAAACGGATTGAACATATCTTCTCCGGAAGAAATTGGTAACAATGGATGGAATTTTTCCGTTGAGATGGAAACCGGCACTGGCAAGACGTATGTTTACCTTCGTACCATTTATGAGTTGAACAAACTGTATGGATTCAAAAAGTTTGTTATCGTTGTACCCTCTATTGCCATACGCGAAGGTGTGTTGAAGAATTTAGAAATCACCGAGGAACACTTTCAATCGTTGTATGATAAAGTTCCGGTCACTTTTCATGTGTATGATAGCAGGAAAGTTTCCAATCTCAGAGGATTCGCTTCTGCAGATACAATCCAGATTTTGGTTCTCAACATAGATTCGTTCGCGAAGGACGAAAACATTATCAATAAATCCACCGATAAACTTATAGGGAAGAAACCGATTGAATTTATTCAATGTACCAAGCCGATAGTAATTGTGGACGAGCCGCAGAATATGGAAACAGAGATTCGAAAAAAAGCAGTTGAAAATCTTGATCCGCTTTGCACGCTTCGATACTCGGCAACACACACGCATCTTTATAACCTGATGTACTCACTCAATCCTGTCAAGGCATACGATTTAGGATTAGTGAAACAAATTGAAGTTGACTCGGTTGTAAGCGAAAATGATTTTAACGCTCCGTATTTACAGGTGGAAAATATTACGCGGAGTGGAAATTCCATCAAAGCGAAAATAAAAATTGATGTTCTTACAGATGCTGGCGTGAAACGGAAAAAGGTAACAGCGAGCGGAAGAAAATTGGATTTGTTTCTGTTATCAAATGGCAATGAAAAGTATCACGGTTTGAAGATTTGTGAAGTTAATTTCGGGGCAGAGAACATAGAACTGACAAACGGTTTGGTTTTGAATAAAGGAGAAACGCAGGGGGGTATGAGCCATGATATCATGCGTTGTATGTTGACCAAAACTATCGAAGAACATTTGAAGAAGGAAAAGAATTGCAGGGGAAACGGAATCAAAGTGCTTTCACTCTTCTTCATTGATAAGGTGAAAAATTACCGTGAGTATGATTCCAATGGTAATCCGCTCAAAGGAAAAATCGCTCAATGGTTTGAGGAAATTTACACTAAAGAAATTTCCAAACCGGAGAACAGAAATTTGATTTCTTACCCGATAGAAGAACTGCATAACGGATATTTTTCTCAGGATAACAAAGGGCGATTGAAAGATACGGAAGGTGAATCGAAAGCAGATGATGAAACCTACAGGTTGATAATGCAGGAGAAAGAAAAGTTGCTCGATGAGAATGTTCCGCTCCGGTTTATCTTCAGCCATTCGGCATTACGTGAGGGTTGGGACAATCCGAATGTATTTCAGATTTGTACACTGAACGAAACGAAATCGGAAATCAAAAAACGTCAGGAAATCGGGAGAGGGCTACGTCTCGCTGTCAATCAAAATGGAGAAAGAATAGTTGACCGGAACATCAATAGATTAACCGTTGTCGCAAATGAACGGTATGAAGATTTTGCAAAGGCATTACAAAAGGAAATTCTGGAAGATTGCGGAGTTGATTTTTCCGGTAGAATGAAAAATAAAAAAGACAAGAAGAGAGTTCGCTACCGGAAAGGATTTACAAAAGATCCGAAGTTCTTAAAGATTTGGAATAAAATTCGATTTCAAACAACGTATAGTGTAAACTATGAAACCGACCGATTGATATCACTTGCTTCGATTGCTGTTTGTAACATGGTGGAAACAAAGAAACCATCCGTCAAGTCAGTTACGTATCGAACAAATATTTCAGATGCAGGTATCAGTGGTTCAATCGTCGGGGAGGGGTCCGGAATGGAGAGCGAACTGCAAACTGAAATTCCGGATATGCTTTCGTATGTTCAAAGTAAAACTGAACTCACACGAAAGACAATATTGCAAATCATAAAACTATCGAACCGGTTGAACGAATTACTCATCAATCCACAAATGTTTATGGACAATGCTGTTTCTGCCATCAAGAATGTCATGCAACGACTAATGGTTGATGGGATTCAATATGAGAAAATCGAAGATGCATCGTATCCGTTGAGTATGTTTAATGAGACTAATCTTGAAATCTATGTTGATGAATTCGCTCTTACTATTCAGGACAATTCAAAGACAATATATGATGATTATCTACCAATAGAGAGTGGTGTAGAACTTCAATTTGCGAAAGATTGTGAAAGGAGTGAGAAAATCGAAATGTATTTCAAACTCCCGGATTGGTTTAAGATTCCAACACCGGTAGGAAACTACAATCCCGATTGGGCAATCGTCTTCAAAGAAGCAAAGAACCTGTGTGTGGTGGTTGAGACAAAATCGAAGGAACAAGCGTTTCATCCGATTGAAGAACTGAAACTTCGTTGCGGCAAGGCACATTTCAAGCAATGCGAAGGCGTAAAATTTGAGGGACCGATTACGTCTATTTCAGAATTGCGTTGTTGATCGTCGTTTAACTCTTCCTCGGGATGCAACTAAAAAATCATTCAAAAATCCTTGCTATTCAAAAAAAAATTTCTAACATTTACTGCGTAGGCGGTGGTTAGATTGCAGTCCCAGCCAATCACGATAATAATTCGCAGGAGTATTAACATTATTCAGGTAAGTCGTTATGAAAAAAGTAAGTCGTTATCAAGTGTGTGTTATTGTAGTTCTTGTTCTTTTCTTCTCTTCACTTCTGATTACTTCGGAGAAACATCCGAAGAAGGGTGATATACGTTCAACTGAAAAAACAGTTGTCAGTTGGGCGAAACGTGCATATCAAGGATTTAACTTGCGAATGTGGTTGAGCAACCAGAGTACTGTAGGTATTGGAGCTTGGGATGGAGATGTTCCGGTTGATTATGTTGTCAATTGTGGTTACGGTATTGGTGTTTCCTATCCGTACACAAGTTGTGTTGAACATGTGTACGGTGCAGGTCCAATTATCGGTGCAAAAATTGATGGTGTTCGGTATGTTACGGAAGGATACAATGGGAATGCCGGTGATTCGTATTTCCTTCCTGAACGGAAAGATACTGCTCGGGATAAATTCTGGTTCACATCTATTGATAACTGGCAATCTGAAAATCGTTCAGGAATTGATGATGATGCAGACGGTTCGATTGATGAAGATGAACTCGACGGAACAGATAATGACGGAGATTGGAACATCGCTCTCGATGACCTCGGGGCTGACAATTTAGCAGACACAAATGAAACAGGATGTAAAGGCGTTTACGATCCGTTACTCAATCCTGACCCTGCTTATGATAATTATGATGCTACCGGTGTGAAAAGAGATACTTGTCATCCGAACGCGTTAGGTCAATTTCCAAAAATGAATCATAAAGATTTATATACACAAGGCAACGGCATGCCTGACCATGGAGAGAGTCATGTTGATGAAGATTACGGAGCGCTCTCTCAAAGCGATTATTATTGTTCCTATACGGATACATTTAAAAGTCCAACTTATCCTAATCACAAATCCATGGGAATAAAGGTATGGCAAAAATCGTATGCGTGGAAAAAGGGGACAGCCGCCGATGCCATGATCATACATGAGTATTATGTGGTGAATGTCGGGAAGAAAACCTTGCGGGATATGTACTTAGGATATTTTGCCGACATGGATATCGGACCTCTTTCTGTGGCAGGTTACTATCAGTATAATTATTCTGCGTTTGATGCATCTACGAAAACTGCATATACTCACAATCCTGTTCACAATGGCTCTACACCATTGGGGTTGACATTACTACAAGCCGCAAAGCCATTCGATTCATTGCAACTCATGTTCCAGCCACACGACTTCGACCCTCCTTGTGGTGGAACCAGCGATTCGAGTCTTTATGATTGTTTGAGTTGTGAAACTTTTTCCGGGTCATGTATTGCAGAGAATGAATCTCCCCATTCGTTACATGATACCCGGTTTACAACTTCACATGGTCCGTACGAAACAATGAATCCCGGTGATACAGTGAAAATGGTCTATGCATTTGTATCCGGAGAATCCATTCGGGAGATGTTGAATAATGCGCGAAGAGCGGAACGAATCTGGAAAAGCGGCGGATTCATCATGCCGTTAGTTCAGGTTTATGACTCGGGAAGCGGACGACCGATTACTCTGACGTGGGGTTCAATTGCTCGCTCCCCTTTTGGAAATGTTGTCTCATATAAAATTTTATACGGTACGGAGTTAGGTGTTTATTCAGACTCAATCATTGTCAACGATACAACGGTAACGATGAACTTACCATCAGGACTGGTTTATAATTTCGTTGTTCGTGCAATTGATGAACATGGAAACGAAAGCGCTGATTCCGATGAGATGAATAATATTCCACAGACTCCGTTTCATCTAAGTGCAACCGGAGGGGACGTATCAATTCTTATAGACTGGGATGACAATCCGGACGCGGATTTACTGGG
>JACPVN010000552.1 GCA_016191715.1 Ignavibacteriota bacterium
AAAAAAAAAAAAAAAATGTTCATGTGTTTGAACAGCCAACTTCTTTTCAACAATTACAACAAGGGAATGTTGGAATCTTGGAGGAATCAGGAGAAATACATTCATTTCTTGAAGGATTTGATATTCAACCGAAAGCAACGGAGAGCAATATTGAAGGCGTCACAACAATTGTGGTCGGCGAAGGAGTTGTCAGAAGCAAAGTCTATCAAAAGAGGATAGCTGACTTCACTACGTTTGTAAATTCCGGTGGAACGATGTTTCTCGTTGAACCGGAATTTGGAGTGGAAGGAAGAGAAATCGTTCCGATTGTTCATGGTGTGGAACTGACAATTGAAAAGCGAATTGATGCTGATAAGGGCGGTTACGACTCTTACGTATTTGCAGAAGACTATTCTCATCCGCTCTGGAAAGGAATTTCTCAAGAATATCTTAAAATGTTCAATGGCGGGTTGGGCGGGGAAGTCGTGTCTCAACATAATGTTTCAGCAAATATTCCGGTGATTGTTCATGTCCGATGCGGATTAAATCTTGATGTTCATGCAGTGTTTGAGATTCCGTCAGGGAAAGGAAAAATTATTGTTACACGTCTACAACTTCGAGGACGGTTGGTGTCTGATAAGAAAAGGACAGGTTTGTATGAACGGAGAGTTGACCCTGTTCTTCAACAATATTTCTTAAATTTGTTGAGTTATGCGAACCACTAAGTACACGAAGGTGTATTATTTTCTGATGCTCTTGGTTACGGCGATTGCGGCTACGATTGTTGGATGCGAAAGAAAGCAAGATGCACGAGTAGAAATTACGTTCTGGGCGATGGGTGCAGAAGGTGAGCATGTCTCGAAACTTATTTCTGCATTTGAGCGATTGCATCCCGACATCAAAGTGAAAGTGCAATCCATCCCTTGGACTGCCGCGCATGAAAAACTTCTTACAGCATACGCAGGCAGTTCGACTCCTGATGTGTCGCAACTCGGCAACACGTGGATTCCGGAGTTCACCATTCTCAACGCGCTTGAGGACTTGGACACATGGATCGCACAATCGAACATTGTCCAACAGGATTTTTACTTTCAGGGAATTTGGGAGACGAATGTGATTGATGGAAAAACATTCGGCATTCCTTGGTATGTTGATACGCGTGTGATGTTTTACCGAAAAGATATTTTGGAAGAAGCGGGTTACGCGCAAGCGCCGAGAACCTGGGACGAATGGTATGATGCTTCCGAAAAAATCATACAGAAAAATTCCAGACGGGAACATTATGCAGTACTTCTTCCAACGAACGAATGGGTTCCGTTTGTGGTGATGGGATTGCAAAACGGATCGTCGCTTTTGAAAGAAGGAAATACGATGGGAGATTTTAGCGGTGAAAAATTTCAACGTGCGTTCAAGTTTGTTATGAAATTTTACTACAACAACTTATCGCCGGTCGGCATCACGCAGGTGACAAATATCTATCAAGGCATTGCGGAAGGATTTTTCGCGATGTACATTACCGGACCGTGGAATATCGGGGAATTTCAGAGACGGCTTCCTGCTGAATTGCGGGACAAATGGATGACCGCACCACTCCCCGGACCGGATTCTTCGTCGGGAATTTCGTTGGCAGGAGGTTCAAGTTTGGTGATGTTCAAAAAATCAAACAAGAAAGAGCACGCGTGGAAGTTTATCGAATATCTTTCGCAGGCGCAGAAGCAACTGGAGTTTTATCAAATCACAGGCGACCTGCCGGCAATTCGAGAAGCATGGAACGATTCGATATTTACCAACGACAAATATATCCAAGCATTTTACAGGCAACTTGAATGCGTTGTACCGACGCCGAAGATTCCGGAGTGGGAACAGATTGCCATGAAAGTCCAGGAGTACGCGGAGGTTGCATCAACACAGCAGATGAGTCCGCGTGATGCGTTAGTTGCGCTCGACAAGGAAGTGGATAAAATTTTAGAGAAGCGACGGTGGCTGATGGAGAAAAATAAATGAGCAAAGCAAATCTCCAACACTCGTTTACGCAAGAGAGGAAACAGATGCGTCGCGCGGCGCTGTGGTTTCTCATTCCCGCGCTCGTACCGATTACGCTGTTCTTTTTTATTCCGGCACTTGTCGCGTTTGTTCTTAGTTTCACCGACTTCGATATTTATTCTCTCGGTAATTTCGAGTACGTGCGATTTGTCGGATTGAAAAATTACACTCAACTTTTCCATGACCCGTTGTTTCGGAAGTCGTTGGGCAACACGATGATTTATGTCCTGTTCGGTGGACCTATTTCAATAGCGGTTTCACTCGGGACGGCGTTACTGCTCAATTCAAAGTTGATTCGGTTCAAAGGTTTTTTCAGAACGATTTACTTCGCGCCGGTAGTTACAACGCTTGTTGCCGTTGCCGTTGTGTGGCGATTCATGTATCACCCGCGGTTCGGCATGTTGAATTATTTGTTGAGTTTTGTGGGCATCGAACCTGTTGATTGGCTCGGCGATCCCACATGGGCAATGCCTGCGATTATTCTCATGTCGGTCTGGAAGGGGTACGGTTACAACATGATTATTTTTATTGCAGGATTGCAGAACATCCCGAACGAGTTGTTTGAAGCAGCGAGGATTGACGGCGCAAACGCATGGCAACAGTTCAAAAACATCACGCTCCCGATGCTTGCACCGACGACGGTCTTTGTCAGCATCATCACGATGATTGGAAACTTTCAACTTTTTACCGAGCCATACGTGATGACACAAGGCGGACCGCTGAACAGTACGTTAAGCATTGTGTTGCTCATGTATCAGCAAGGATTTCGCTGGTGGAACTTAGGATACTCTGCCGCGAT
>JACPVN010000553.1 GCA_016191715.1 Ignavibacteriota bacterium
CGCTATTGATGGTAGGGTTCGTTTGGTCATTTACAGCGGCAGAAATTTCAACCCCATTGGTTTGCCATTGAACATTACCAGCAGCGTTGACTCTCTGAGTATAAATATCTTTACTTGTACCGCTCCGAGAGTCATACCATGTTACAATTGCGCCGTTTACTCCATCGCCCACAATGGTAGGATACCTCTGATCGTTAACTGCTGTACATAGTAATACACCGTCGGACCACAGTCGGGAACCACTTGAACTTACACGCTGAGCGGCAACATTAAGGTTGCTGCTACCACCATCATTATCTTCCCATGTAATTATTGCACCGCCAGCATCATCGCTCACAATCTCGGGATACTCTTGATCTCCCCCGAAATTGACATGAACAATGTTTCCGTCTGTTGTCCATTGTACCGCACCTGATGCACTGACCCTCTGTGCATAAACATCACGACTACCCGAGCGAAAGTCCTGCCATGTGATAATCGCGCCTCCTGAACCATCCTCAGTAATGCGCGGAAATTCCTGTAATCCGGTAGATGTGCAAATGGCTACACCATTTGCCGTCCATTGCACAACACCCGAAGCATTGACGCGCTGTGCAAAGATGTCATTGTCCCCAAACCGGAGATCAACCCATGTTATTATTGCTCCACCAGAATCATCGCTGACGATTCTTGGATATTGTTGATTCAGTGCGCCTGTGCAAATAGCAACTCCACTTTGAGTCCACTGCACAACGCCGTCAGCATTGATTCGTTGAGCGTAGATGTCGAATGAAGTAGTACTCCGATAGTCCTGCCAAGTGATAATAGCGCCACCGGCGCCATCGCTCGCTATTGCCGGATAGTATTGATCTCCTAAACAATTGCATATCGCAACCCCGTCTAATGTCCATTCTACAGCTCCCGTTGAGTTGATTCGTTGCGCGTAGATATCGAATATATTGTTGACATCTCTGTCATCCTGCCAAGCGGCAATCAAACCACCCGCGCCATCACTTACAGTCACGGCAGAATCTTGTTCACCCGGTGTTATAGAGATCGCATTGTTCACATATGGGCTGATAGACCACTGTGCGTTCGCTCCCCCATTGAAGCATGGAAGAACAACCAACAGTCCGATTAAAATATAAAAGATGTTACGCATAAAACATTCCTTGTAATATTAATTGAGTATAGTTTTTATAAATTGATCTCTGATTTATGAACTTATTATATCTTGAATATCTAACAATCGTTCTTTCCCGACGAACTCATGCGCACCCGCTTCAATTGCTTGCTCTCGAAAATTCGAGCCGCTATGCTGTGTCATAACTATAATTCGGGCTTGGGGAAATGATTGTTTAATCTTGCGCGTCGCTGTAATGCCATCCATCTTTTTCATCTTAATGTCCATCAACACCCAATCGGGATGATGTGATGTAAACTTCTCAACAGCTTCGGTCCCGTCTTCACATTCATAGAATTGTTCGACATCCTCCGCCAACATGCTTTTCAACATGTCGCGTATCGGCTTGCTATCGTCAACTATCATTACGGTCATTGAGATGGTTAATTGGTGATTTGTGAGTGGTTAATTAGTTACTCAAGTTGACCGTACAGAAGTAAACAAATCGGGAAACCGATGAATCGGTTTCGTTTTCATGTTTTCAAATAGCCCACGACTTAAGTCGTGGGCTAATAAAGATGCTACCCCGAAATCATTTCAACGATTTCTGAAAAACGGTCAACTTGAATTAGTTATTTGTTTTTTTTATAAAATCGAACGGGAACAATATATGGTAAGATTAGATTCAGAAGAATAGCGGAAGGTACTTATTTTATCTAAGTAGTACTACTCATTTTTTGGTGAGTAGTGATTGGTTAATTGGTGAGTGGAGATTTCTGATTTCAAATGACGAATGACAAAGTACAGAGTACAAAGAACAAAGTACAAAGTACAATGACTTACAACTTCAACCTGTTCTCGATTGCAAACTTGAGAAGTCCGTTGACCCCGTGGATTTCGAGCTTGTTGCAAATATTTTGACGGTGGTTTTCTACTGTACGGAGACTGATAAACAACTCGTCGGCAATTGCCTTGCTTGTTTTTTCTTCTGAAATGAGTTTGAGGATTTTTCGTTCGGTAGAAGTAAGTAATTCAATCGTCGGTTTCGCGTTATGGAGCGCATCCGATTGTTTCAATCTCTTCACAAGATATTTTGAAATTGCAGGGCTGATGTAATATTCATCGTTACTGACTGTGCTTAATGCTTCAAGCACATCATGAGA
>JACPVN010000539.1 GCA_016191715.1 Ignavibacteriota bacterium
CCGCCTTCCGGTCCCAAATCAATGAGCCAATCAGCCGTTTTGATGACATCCAAATTATGTTCGATGACGATGACGGTGTTCCCTTTATCAACGAGTTTGTTTAACACAGCAAGCAACATACGGATGTCTTCAAAGTGCAAGCCGGTCGTCGGTTCATCAAGTATGTAGAGTGTATTTCCAGTTGCAAGTTTCGAGAGTTCCGTCGAAAGTTTCACACGTTGTGCTTCACCGCCGGAAATTGTGGTCGCTTGCTGACCGAGACGAATATATCCAAGTCCGACATCATGCAACGTCTCCAACTTCCGTTTGATGCGGGGAATCTCACTGAAAAATTCCAATGCTTCTGTAACAGTCATTTCCAATACATCAGAAATTGATTTTCCTTTGTACAACACTTCGAGCGTTTCACGGTTGTAGCGTTTGCCTTTGCAGACTTCACACAAGACATACACATCGGGCAAGAAATTCATTTCGATTTTTCTCAAACCATCGCCTTCACACCCTTCGCATCGCCCGCCTTTCACGTTGAAACTGAACCGTCCGACTTTGTAACCTCGAATCTTTGCTTCAGGAAGTTGCGCATACAAATCCCGAATGAGTGTGAACAATCCCGTGTACGTTGCCGGATTTGAACGCGGCGTTCTTCCGATTGGCGATTGGTCAATGTCAATCACTTTATCAATGTGTTTGATTCCTTCAAAGGAAGAGTACGGCAATGGTACATTCTTCGATTTATAAAACTTTCTCGAAAGGATATTGTACAACGTTTCTGTGATGAGCGATGACTTCCCCGAACCGCTTACACCCGTAACACAAATGAATGTCCCAAGCGGAAACTTACCGTCAAGGTTTTTCAGGTTGTTTCCCGTACATCCTTTAAGTTGAAGATGTTTTCCGTTACCATTTCTACGCGATGAGGGAATTTCAATCCTCTTTTTTCCGAATAGATACTGAGCCGTTAATGAGAGAGTATCTTTTCCATCTCCATTCTTTTTTAATTTTTCATTTTTTATTTTGAATTGTTTTTGGTCGCCCGAAGCGACCAAAAATCCGCCGTGCTCTCCCGCTCCCGGTCCCAAATCAACTACGAAATCAGCGCTCTCAATCATTTCTTTATCATGCTCGACAACTATGACGGAGTTTCCCAAATCACGAAGATGTTTGAGTGAATTAATCAGCTTGATATTATCCCGCTGATGAAGCCCGATACTTGGTTCGTCAAGAATGTATAACACACCGACCAACTGTGAGCCAATTTGAGTTGCAAGCCGGATACGTTGCGACTCGCCGCCCGAAAGCGTTCTCGCAGAACGGTCGAGCGTTAAATATTCCAACCCAACATTTAACAAAAATTGCAAGCGTGTTTGTATTTCGTAGATGATTTGATGAGCGATTTCCATTTGTCGCTCGGTGAGTTTCAATGCCGTAAAAAATTCATTCGCATTCTGGATTGATTTTGTTACGACTTGATGAACATTTACTGATTGCTGAGTTTTTGCATCAATCAGTTTCACCGCCAATCGTTCTTTCTTCAAACGGGCGCCTCCGCAAACCGGACAAGATTTTCTGCTCATGAATGATTCCACCCATTCACGAATTGTGTTGGTACTTGCTTCTTCTACGTAACGTTCTAGTCCTGCAAGCAAACCGTTGTAACGATGACGATACGTTACCGTTCTTCCTGTTGAGGATGTATAAAGTATTTCCAACTTCTCATCACCGGAGCCATACAAAATTATGTCACGGATTTTCTTTGGTAATT
Source organism: Ignavibacteriota bacterium (assembly GCA_016191715.1). Classification (GTDB taxonomy): domain Bacteria; phylum Bacteroidota; class Ignavibacteria; order UBA10030; family SZUA-254; genus FW602-bin19. Next base: position 1,763 of record JACPVN010000539.1, read on the forward strand.
TTTTTATCGGTGTGCTGAAATCAAACTTAAACCGCTTTGCCACTGCACGAAGTTGACTCCACAACCACGTTTCTCTCGGTTTTCCCATTGGTTCGATTCCTCCTTCGGCAATCGTGAGCGAATCATCGGGAATAATCAGGTTGATATCAAACTCTCGCTTCACCCCCAATCCGTTGCAATCAGGGCAAGCGCCGTACGGCGTATTGAAGGAAAACGAATTTGGCGCAAGTTCTTCGTAACTGATGCCGCATCGAACACAGGCAAGATGTTGACTGTACAATTGTTCGTTCGTGTCATCATGAACGATGACAGAGCCTTCTCCAAGTTCTAAAGCCGTTTCGATTGATTCAGAAACACGCGAGCGTAAATCCTTCTCAAGAATAATTCTA
>JACPVN010000536.1 GCA_016191715.1 Ignavibacteriota bacterium
GCAAGCAGGCATTGGCGACGACAAACAATCAATTGCTGGAAGAGATTACGAAACGGAAAGAATCGGAAGAACATCTGCGGCAACTTGTCGAATATTCTCCGATTGCGATGTCTATCACGGATACGAAAACGAACAACATTCTCTTCCTCAACAAAAAGTTCAAGGAATGGTTTGGCTATACGATTGAAGAAATTCCGAATATTTCTTCCTGGTGGCCCCTTGCCTATCCCGAGGATGAATACCGTACTCGAATATTTACAAAATGGAAGAACGGTATTGAACACACTCTGAAATATCAAACGGAATTCAAACCGATGGATGCTATTGTTACGTGCAAGGATGGTTCAAAGCGATGGATCGAGTTCCGTAGTATCACGTTGGGGGATGTAACATTTACCACGTTCACCGACTTCACCGAACGGAAACAGGCAGAAGAGAAATTATTCGAGAGTGAAGTGCGATACCGGAATATTGTGGAAAATCTCCGTCAGGCATATTACGAGGCAGACAGTCGTTCTCTCTTTACCTATTGCAATCCGGGGCTGATGCTCATCAGTGGATACTCGGAAAAGGAATTGCTTCAGATGAGTTCGTTCCGGCTTGTTGCCGATGAACATCGGAAGAACATTTCCAACAGGTACAATCAATGGAAAAAGGAAAAGCGGACAGATATGTCCGTCAAGTTCATCGTACGGAAAAAGAACGGAGAAAAAATCTGGGTCGAGCAAACGACACACTTTGAATTTAATGAGCATGGCGACCTTGTCAAAGCAACCAACATTGTACGTGATATTGACGAGCGGAAACAGGCGGAGGAAATCATCCGAACAAGTGAACGTCATAAAATATCATTACTGAATATTTCAAAACGATTACAACTTGCGCAATCTTTTTCACAAGTCCTCGACGATACGCTCGATGAAATTACAAACATCGTGGGATATAACTCTCTCTGGGCGTATCTCCTATCGGAGGATGGGAATACAGTCTCGTTGATTGAGGGAACAGGAGAAGTTACAGAAATCGGCAAGAAGGAAGTTCCTGTCGTGAATATCAAGGGAGATAAAATATTTGAGGATGTGTTTTCATCTGATACTCCGGTGTTGGTGGAAGATGCACGGACAGACCCGCGCACTAACAAGGATATCGTCGCCGTGTTACAGAACAGAACTATTCTCCTGGTTCCGATGATTCTTGCCGATAAAAAAATCGGCGCGCTGGGGACCGGAAGTTTCGGCGAGGAAGGTGTGATGATACCGGATACCAAACAAATTGAATATTTCAATGCGGTGGCAAGTTATGTTTCTGTTGCGTTTGCACGGATTCAGATTCTGAATGAACGGTTGAAATTAGAGGAAACGCTCCGCGCAAACGAACAGAAGTACCGGAGTTTGTTTGAACATATGGTCCAGGGATTCGCGTATTGTAAAATGATGTTCGAGGAAGGACAACCGGTTGATTGGGTATATCTCTCGGTCAACGAAGTATTCTCCACGCTGACCGGCTTACGCGATGTTGTCGGGAAACGTGTAACGGAAATCATCCCGCACATTCGGAAAACCGACTATCAACTATTCGAAATTTACTCCCGCGTTTCTCTCACCGGAAAAGCAGAGCGGTTTGAGATGTATCTGGAAGCGTTGAAGATGTGGTTCTCGATTTCCGTCTATAGTCCGCAAAAAGAATATTTCGTTGCCATCTTTGATGTCATCACGGAACGAAAGCAAACGGAAGAAGCGCTTCGACTCAGCGAAGAAAAATACCGTTCCGTTGTCAACAGCATCAAAGAAATAATCTTTCAAACGGACGCTCATGGATTATGGACGTTTCTCAATAACGTGTGGTGTGAAATCACCGGCTTCTCTGTTGAAGAAAGTCTCGGAACGCTCTTCTTACAGTATGTCCATCCCGATGATCGGCAACGCAATCTTGATTACTTTCAACCGCTTATAGAACGAAAGAAGGAGTATTCCAGACATGAAATTCGTTATCTGACGAAGGATGGGAGGTATAAATGGATTGAAGTGTTTGCCAAATTGATTGTTGATGAAGAAAACAACGTCTCCGGAACGTCGGGTACCTTGACCGACATTACCGAGCGCAAACTGACTGAAGAAGCGCTTCAACGGAGTGAAGATAAATACAGGGACATCGTTACCTGGGCGCCCATCGGGATTTACCAATCAACCATTGATGGAAAATTTATTACCGCCAATTCACGTCTTGCCGAAATGTTAGGATATTCTTCTATCGAAGAATTGCTTGGATGCAATATTGCAGATGATATTTATCATCAACCTGATGAACGAGAACGACTACTCTCTGAATACGCAAACACCAAAAACAGTTCTGTCGCCAACCATGAACTTCTCTGGAAGAAGAAAAATGGAATCCCGATCTGGATTTCTCTTTCTACACATGCTGTAAAAAATAAGGAAGGAAAAACACTCTACTTCGAAGGATTTGTCTATGATATTACAGAGCGAAAAAAGATGGAAGCGGAACGGAAAAGTCTCGAAGCGCAACTTGTCCAAACACAAAAGTTGGAAGCAATCGGGACGCTTGCAAGCGGTATTGCTCATGACTTCAATAATATTCTGGGAATCATTCTCGGATATAACAGTCTGATGAGAAACGGTTCTCCGGAGAACGAATTGATTGAAAAATCATCCGGAGTCATCGAAGGGGCGGTGAACCGCGGAGCCGGATTAGTGAAACAGATTCTTACATTCGCGCGGCAAACCGAAACCCATTTCGGTCCGTTGGATGTCAACATCATTTCCAAAGAGATTTCGAAAATGCTTGCCGAGACATTTCCGAAAACCATTGTTATCAATCTCGATTTGGAAAAGAATCTTCCCATCATCATCGCAGACCCGACTCAGATACATCAGGTATTTCTGAATTTATTGGTGAACGCCCGTGATGCGATCTCAAGCAGCGGAACGCTGACCATCATCACGCGCCGGACTTTTTCTGATGAGATGTCGCGCCATTTTCAGAATATCCCGCAGGAAGATTACTTGCTCGTCAGCATTGCCGATACCGGTTGCGGCATGGGAGAAGAAACGAAGCACAGAATCTTCGAACCGTTCTTCACCACGAAAGAAAAAGGAAAAGGAACGGGCTTGGGACTTTCCGTGGTGTACGGAATACTCAAAAGCCACAACGGATTTATCCGGGTCGAAAGCACATTAGGAAAAGGGACGACATTCTTTTTATATTTTCCTGTTCCGAAGAAAACAGATGTGCAAGAATCTGAGCAAATCAAAGAAACAGAGAGAATTGCAGGAGGAACGGAAACCGTCTTACTCGTTGAAGACGAACTGACACTTTCCGAACTGACCAAAGCGTTTCTCGAAATGTACGGGTATCGGGTGTATACTGCAAAAGACGGAGAAGAAGCAATCGCACTCTACCGGCAACAATCGGAGAGTATAGATATTGTTGTCACGGATATGGGCTTGCCGAAATTGACAGGGCTGGAAGTGTTGATTGAAATGAAAAAAGTCAAACCAGAAACAAAATTGATTTTTGCCAGCGGCTTCATTGAACAGGAATTAAAATCACTCATGTTCCGTCACGGAGCGAAATTCTTCCTGTATAAACCGTTTCAACCGGTTGATATATTGAAAGTAATCAGAAATATTCTTGATTCGAATTAAGGAAGACGTGAACAAAAAAAACAATTCGTGTCTGAACATCAAACTCCATGAGAAATAATATGCACGACCTGCAAAAAACAAAAAAAGAACTTATCCAGGAACTCGAACTCCTGCGCAAACAAGTTCAATCCATGAAAGGTGAATCATTGCCTGTGGGAACGACAGAAGACACACTGAAACTGTTTCGCTCTTTGATTGACCATTCGAATGATGCTATCGAAGTCATTGACCCGGTTTCGTTGCGCTATCTGGATGTGAATGAAAAAGCGTGTTCCGACCTTGGTTATAGCCGTGAGGAATTTCTTTCACTTACAGTGTATGATGTTGACCCCAATGTGACACCGACTTCATACGCAGGCGCTGAAGAAATGAAAATGGCGGGGTACAGGATAATCCAAAGTACGCACAAACGGAAAGACGGTTCGTTGTTCCCTGTCGAGGTCAATATCAAATATGTATCGCTTGACAGGGATTACTTGGTTTCCGTGGTTCGCGATATCACTGAGCGGAAAATAATAGAAGAAGCATTGCGGGAAAGCGAAGAACGATTCAAACTGATTGCAAACTTTACCCACGACTGGGAATACTGGATTGCGCCCGACCTCACGTTCGTCTTCACATCTCCTTCGAGCGAGCAGATTACCGGCTACACCTCCGATGAATTTTACCGACGACCGTCGCTTCTCGAAGAGATAATTTTTGATGACGACCGAAAGTTCATGAATGAACATTTCCATCGGCAATTAGACGACCCGAAACCGTTCTCGGCAGATTTTCGGATTCTCACAAAAAGCGGTGAGATGCGTTGGCTCAATCATTCATGCCAGCCCATCTGGAGCAAAGAAGGCACATGGATAGGACAACGGGCAAGCAACCGGGACATCACACTGAGGAAGAACTATGAAAACGCACTGCAGGAAAGTGAAGCACGAAACCGCGCGTTGCTGAATGCGATTCCTGACTGGATATTCCTTCAAACAAAAGATGGCGTATATATTGACTATCATGCTACTGACACTACAGGAATGGCGGCTTCGCCGAATGAGTTCATCGGAAAAAATATGTTCGATATTTTCCCGCTGTATCTTGCAAAACATTTTATGAGGCATTTTGAAAACGTCTTTCAATCCCGTTCCTTGAAAACGCTCGAATATGATTATCACGGAAAAGAAGGACTCGAACATTACGAAGCTCGCTCCGTACCGATTGATGAACAACGGGTACTCACCATCGTCAGAAATATTACCGAACGGAAACGCTTGGAGATAGCGCTGAAGGAGAGCGAGCGCGATCTCTTAGATGCACAGTCTTTATCACACATCGGCTGTTGGAAGTGGGATTTCTTAACCAATACGGTTCGTTGGTCTGATGAAATGTTCCTCCTCTTCGGTATTTCCAAAGAAGAATTTGACGGAAACATTGAACATGTTATTGAGAAGGCAGTCCATCCGGACGATAAGCCAAAACTGTACGATGCAAATAAAAAAGTCCGGCAAAATCTTACTCCGGTTCCACTGGAGTACAGAATCGTTCTTCCAGACGGAAAAGAACGTATCGTCTTTGCGGAAGGACGGATGGTTCGGGATAAACATAACTATGTCACCGGCATCGCGGGAACAGTACAGGATATTACCGAGCGGAAACAACATGAGGAAGCGTTAACATCGAATGAAGAATTATTACGGAATATTGTTGACGGAACAAATGCAATTCTGTTCAATACAACGACAAGAGGAATACTCATCTACGTCAATGAAGCGGCATGCCGTTCCATCGGATTATCACAAGAGGAAATGGTTGGTTCGCATTATCTCCGTTGGGTGCATCCCCACGATAAAAGGCGGGTTGACGAAGTACTTATCAATCAGGTTCGAACACGACTCCCGCACCAGTATTTGGAATTTCGTTTTATTCGCGAAGATGAAACCGAAGGGTGGTACAGTTTCACCACGAATCCTATCATCCGAAACGGAGAAGTGGTTCTGATGTCGGGAATTGCTCAGGAGATTACGGAACGGAAAACGATTGAGTTTGCTCTTCATCGCCGCGAACGGATTCTTGTTGCGGTCGGGAAGTCTGCCGAACTCTTAGTCAAATCTCATCTTGTCAATGATGGAATTCAGGAAGCAATAACAACGCTGGGGAAGGCGACAGATTCAAGCCGTGTCTATATTTTTGAAAATCACCTTGACGAAGAGAAAGCGATTCTCACAAGCCAACGATTTGAATGGGTTGCGGAAGGAATTGTTCCGCAGATCGAGAATCCGGATTTACAAAATTTCCGTTTGAAAGATTTCGGATTTCTTCGCTGGATAGAAATGATGTTGGAAAACAAACCGGTGTATGGAAATATCAAAGACTTTCCTGATGCGGAACGGGAAGTGCTTTCCGCACAGGATATCAAATCCATCGTCGTCATGCCGATTTTTATCGGACAAACCTGGTGGGGATTTATCGGATTCGATGATTGCGTAACGGAGCGTGAATGGTCTCTTGCAGAAATTGAAGCGCTTCACGCAGCGGCAGGAATGTTGGGTGCCGCCATCCTGCATCAAAGTGCAGAACTCATTCTTGCGGAACAGGAAAGGCAATACCGGACATTGTTCAATCTCGCGCCCGTCGGTATTCTCGTTGAAGATAAAAACGGAACGATACTGCAGGTCAACACCACGCTCTGTGAGGCGCTTGGTTATACTTCAGAGGAAATCGTCGGAAAACGGATTCATACACTCGCTCCTCCTCCGGCGGCGCGGGAAATTGATAACCATATCCGGGAAATACTTTCAGGGAAAACGCTTACACACGAAGTTCAAACCATCAAGAAGGAGGGAACATTGTGTTACATGGAACTGTATGAAACACCGATGACGCTTCCCGATCACGAACCCGGCATCCTTGTCATCGCAAAAGATATTACGGAACGGAAACAGAACGAACTCGCACTACTCAACTCCGAAGTGAGTTATCGCGGCTTGTTCGATTCCGTAAGTGACGCAATTTACATTCAGGATATTCAGGGAAAATTCCTCGACGTGAATAACGGTGCGGAAAAGATGTACGACTACCCGAGAGAGTTTTTTATCGGGAAAACTCCTGAAGTCCTTTCCGCCCCCGGGAAAAACGACATGCAGAAAATATTTGAACATGTTCAAAAAGCATTTCAGGGAATTCCTCAACGGTTCGAGTTCTGGGGTATTCGCAGTAACGGAGAAGTGTTTCCGAAAGATGTTGTCCTGAATCCCGGAACGTATTTCGGTCAGCCCGTGCTGATTGCCTTAGCCCGCGACATCACCGAGCGAAAACAAATGGAAGCAGAACGGGAACAACTTGTGAAACAACTCCGGGATGCGATCGCCAATATCAAAACGCTCGGCGGCTTGCTTCCTATTTGTGCGGGCTGTAAGAACATCCGCGACGACAAAGGATATTGGCAGCGGGTTGAAAGTTATCTGATGGAACATACGGATGCTACCTTCACGCATGGCATGTGTCCGACGTGCGCGAAAAAATATTTTCCGGAGTATCGTTCTCCAAACAGCGATAATTCAAAATCGTAAGCCGAAATAACAACGATGAACGCGCACAACTATACATTAGCAAACCCACTCACTCTTTTGTTAGAGAAACATACTTCTGAATTTACCCGCCGAGAACATGAACAGTAAACTTGCCGACCTTCCGGCTGACGACCGACTCCACGAAACACGGAAAATCATGCACAAGGATTTACACAAACATTAACCGGATTTCCCTCTAACATTATTTCTTATGGCTGACACTATGAAATCGAAACAAGAACTTCTCGCGGAACTGGAAGCATCGCGGAAACGCATCACAGAACTTGAACAGGCATCGAAAGACGATTCGCATGAGCGATTCAAAATTCTGATTGAAAAAAACTCTGACGGATTTGCTTTGGTTGATGAGAAAACAACCGTGCTTTATGTCAGTCCGTCTGTCAAATCCATTACAGGATACGCACCGGAGGAATTGATAAACACA
>JACPVN010000537.1 GCA_016191715.1 Ignavibacteriota bacterium
GGTTTCCGTCCCGCTTACCGCTCTTGATTACCGGAAGATAGAATTGTATTCTACCGCAACATCATCAGCCTTTGCGTACGACGGCGGGTATCAATCGAAAGATACATTGACAAACGGACCCGGCTATTGGTTGAAGTTCGATGCGCCGCAATGGGTCGCATTGTTCGGGACGGCGAGAACATTCGATACGCTCATCGTGAAAGACAAATGGAATATGATTGGCTCCATCGCTTCAACTGTTCCCATCGGGAATATCGTTCAGATTCCCGAGAGTATCGTAACATCATCCTACTTTAGTTATGATGAGGGATATTTTATTGCAACATCAATTGAACCCGGAAAAGCATACTGGGTGAAAACGAGTGGCGGCGGATTGTTGGCGTTGGGTTCTTCGTCGGCGCACGTAGCATCAAGCAAGCAATCAGCACAGAAAGAAGATGCACGGTCACCGAATGTAATCACCATTGAACCGCAAAGTACCATCGCCAAAGCGAAAGCAAGAAAGCAACAACTTCTTTTCGGAAGGTCAAATGTTCTTTCACAGGATATGGGAGTGTACGACCTTCCCCCCGTTCCGCCAAGCGGTTCTGCTGATGTTCGTTTTGCATCAAATCGTTTTGCAGAACTCATTCCCGATGCGTTAAACGAGCCGAAAGAATTCCCGTTGAAGATTCAATCGAACGGCTCACCGTTGAAACTCTCGTGGACAATCAACGAGGAAAAGAATATTCAGTATTTCTTTGTTGAAAAAACAGGAAAGAAGGTAACGGCAAAACACAGTCTGCGTGGAAACAAATCAGTTATCATCAATCCGACAGAAGAGAAACGATACGCTCTGCTTGTTGAACAGATTCCGACGGAGTTTTCCTTGTTGCAGAATTATCCGAATCCGTTCAACCCTTCTACCGTTATCCGTTATCAATTATCTGTTAATAGCGTGGTGACATTGAAAGTGTTCAATCTTCTTGGACAGGAAATAGAAGAGTTGGTTGATGAAGTTCAGGATGCTGGAGTTCAATCAGTGGAGTGGAATGCTTCTGAGATTGCAAGCGGAACATCCTCCACAAGCGGATACGCCTCTGGCGTATATTTCTATCAATTGACTGCGACAGAAATCGGAACCGGGAAAGTGTTTCGGGACGTGAAGAAACTGATGCTTGTGCGTTGAGTCGAGTATATCAGTAGTTAGTAGGTAGGAACCTATGGATAACGATCAAATTACAACCAACAAATCATCTTGTGTTGCTGTCAGTTGGTCAGACAAACAACATCGTGGCATTGACGCGGAACAAATTTGTCTTTCTCAGTTAAATGATATAATTTTGATACGAAATGAAAAAAGGATTCTATGCCCGTTATTAAACCAATATCTGACCTGAGAAACAAATCAAACGAAATCTCGAAACTTGCCCGTGAAGCGGATGAGCCGATATTCATTACCAGAAATGGTGTGGGGGATCTTGTGGTGATGTCCCTGTCGCATTACGGTAAGTTGCAAATGAAAGCAGAGTTGCACGGCAAACTTGCCATTGCCCAAGCGCAACGGGCAAGCGGTGAAAAAGGAAAAACGCTCCATCAGGTTGTGCAATCATTGCGCAAGAAAATCAATGAATCAACGTAAATACCAGGTACGTTTATTACCTGTAGCTGAAACCGACCTCACCGAAATAGTGGAATATATTCTTGAGGAAAATCCGCGTGCGGCGATACGATTATTGGAGCGAATCGAAAAGAATATCGGTTTTCTTGCCCGTCATCCGCTGCTCGGAAAAATACCGGAGGACGAAGAACTCGCTCAAATTGGTTATCGTTTTCTTGTGGTGGAAAATTATCTTGTGTTCTATACAATAGAAGAGCGGACAGTTGTGGTTCATCGCATACTCCATGGCGCGAGAAATTATCTGAGTATTCTGAAATGAATACAACGAGGTTTTGATTGAGAACGAACCACAAGAAGACGTGTAGCCATTGACGAACTACTGAACAGAGTTCCGAGAACAAGTAGCAAAGAGCGCGTGTCCGCTTATGGTGGAAAGAACAGCATCAGAATAAATTCGCCACGCTCACGGTAAAATAAAATCGTCTCGGCTCAAAGAAGCGGTACGTTACATCAGCGCGAATGATGTCAAATATTCTGTTGATGCCGATTCCCGCTTCAGTGTAAACTCCATCGAATGTCGGAAAAGAGTTCAGCCATGTTTTTGCAATCGAGCCGTGAACAATCAACTCAATATTATTTTTGTAGAGGAACGGAATATTGAGCGCGAGGAACGGAACGCTTCGGAAGTTGTGCTCAACATTAAGCATGACGAATTGGTCGCCGGTAAATTCTTTGATGAGTGAACCGCGAAGCACTCCGAACGGCGCGTAGCCGCTTGCGCGTGAATCAAGAACAAACATTTTCTGGAGCGGAAGCGAGCCGGAAGAGTTACCTGCGCTCAACTTCACACTCAACTTCGGAGGAAATAACAGATCGGTTGCGAACGTTTGAATATTCCATTGAAGGAAGGTTGAGTAACGCGTGAAATGAAAATCTCCTCCGGTGAACGATGGCGATGAATGTTCCAGAGAAAAATCAATAGCATCTCGTGAAACCAATCCCAACGGAACTTCCTCCTCTCCGTATCGAACGTCAACATTGATGCTACGAAGATATCCTTCATCTATTGAAGAATTTGTTCGAAATATCTTGTTTTTAGAAAACAAACTAAAATCCGTGTTGTTGAACATCAAGCGATGGTTTTCGTTCACAAAACCGAGGTGTAGGGAAAATGTTCTCCTCGGATTGAATGTCGTGAATGCCCGCCATCCTGTTGCCAGAAAGTAATCGCGGTAATCGTTCTTGTCAATCAACGACATGAGAGAAATTGCAAGCGTGCCGTAGTAACCGCCGTCAGGGATGTTTTGCAACTTGCGATAGACATCAACGCCGATGCCGAGCGTTTTTTTGGTTGATGGAAAATACGTCGCGCCGAGATTGTATTTGAATGTCGTATCGGAAAATCCGTAACCTGCAGAAGCGCGCAAGGAAGTATTTGTCAACAAACTGTCGTGAGTAATTTTCCCTCCGAGAAAAAATCCTTCAACGCGATTGAATCGTGAATCAACATACCTGAGAACGGAACCGGTTCCATCGTCGCCGAGCGACGCAAGCGGTCCTTTCGGCTCGAATTGTTTCTCCAATGTTTGTGTGCTGTCGAGCGAGGCGTATGCAATTTGCTCTTCGTTTGTCAAAGGAAGAATTTCATGCTCTTTCCAGAATGTCGAATCAAATTTCGAAGCAGAAGAATCAACCATAAGCCATGGTTTGTTCAGCACGCTGTCAGGAACCTGTACGTTCACCGCGTAATCATAAATTGCCGATGTTTGTTCGATGCCAATCTTCGGCATCGAAATACCGATGATACTGACGCTCAGACTTCCCGTGATGCGTATATCGCTCGGCATCCAAAACATAGAATCGTACAACGAGAACTGTTGACGATACCGCAGTTCAATATCTTTGATAAACGGAATGTTAAATGTTTCGTTCGGCACAACATCCACACCCATCACGGCAAATGTTTCGTCCGCAATTGTGATGATACCATCGAACAACGGCTTGAGACGCGTGGTCGGTGTCATTCTGATCTTATACACCTCCACTCTGTTTACGGTTGAGGTGCCGAGGAGTTTGTAATCGTAAAACTCAAGCGCGTCCGGAGCGGTTGGTCCGACAAAACGAAAGCCGGAGGATTGGTCGTTGACTGTTATCCTGAACAATCCGATTTCATCCTCATTGAAGTTGACAATGCCGTGCACTGCCGCGAAGTTCTCTGCGAGCGGGATGTTTTGTGTCTGCCTCTTTTGTTTGATGATTTCCCTGAGTGTATCTTCGCCCTGCACGTAACCCGTTGAGTACGCTTCTGTTATGCTTGCGATGGAAGTATCGCTCCGAAGGGTTTGCCGGGTGAAGGCTTCGAACCTGTATGATTTGAGTTTGTCCATCCACTTCCGTTTGTTGGCAATTGCTTTCCGGATGATTTCAATTGCCGGGTCTTCCGCCGAGATGACGACTTCGGGAATTTGAATCGGCGATTCTTTCAATCGAACATAATGAGTAAGATTTAATGCAATGTTTACACGCAAAGTTTCCGGCTGATAACCGAGCGAGCTGAAGACGATTGTTCGATTTCCACGTTCGACAGAAAGTGTGTATTGCCCAACCGAGTTTGTTACCGTTCCGAACGAAGTTCCAACAACGCGAATATTTACTGAGGCAAGCTGTTCGCCGGAGGAAGAATCCGTAATCGTACCACTCAATGTAAACCGACCTTGAGCGAACATAGAATTGACAAAAATAACCAAACCGCAAACCGCAAACCTCAAACCTGCAAACATCATTTTAATCTCTCCAACTCCCTCTCCGTCCTGAACGTGAGCCAATTTTTGAAATCGTATTCTTCATCGAACTCAAGCACACGCTCGAACTCTTTTTTCGCGACGACGGTGTTGCCCAGCTTCGAGTGACACACTCCCAGTTGATAATGCGACCAGGGAATCAACCATTGCTCGCTCCCGACATTCATCATTACCACGTTGTTGAAGTATGCAAGTGCTTCCGCATAGAGTTCCTGTTCTATCAGGAGTTCACCAATGCCGATGTGCGCTTCTGCGCGATGTGTTGATGAAACACCGGCGAGCGAATCGAGCATGCTGTACAGTTCCTTTGCTTTCGGGTAGTCGCCGGCTTTGCAGATATTCTTTGCTGTCAGGAGAATTGAGTCGGCAACGGTGATGGATGATTTCAAAAATGCCTCTGACTTCCTTGAAGAATATTTATCGTCACCGTGTCTGTGTTCGGCGGCAATGGAGGCGCGGTAATGCTTGAGCGCCTGCTCACGCCTTCCGGTCAACTCGTAACTCACACCGATTCGATGATGCGCGGTCGCCTGATAATTCTCATCCCGATAGACGGCGAGAAATGCTTTGTAGCCGTCAATTGCATTCTGGAAATTGCTCAAACGGTAATTACATTCGGCTAATTTGTACAGAGAAAGAGGTTTTAGACCGGGGACAAGTCCTTTCTCCGATTGAACAATAGTTTGCAATTGAACACGCGCAGAAGAAACATCGTTGCGGCGCATTTCCCAGATAGCAAGCGTGAAGGAGATAATAGAATTGTTCGGGAAGCGTTTGCTCAAATCCACGAGAAGCGACTCGCTTGCATGAAAGTTTCCGCTTTGCCATGGAAGGAACTGCGCGAGATAATATTGCGCTTCGACGTTGGTGAACGTTCCCCTCTCCAGCGCGAGCCGGATTTCTTTCACGCCTAAAGTTGCATCACCATCAACACCGAGAATGGAAATCACCCATTGCAATGCTTTCGGTGCGAACGCGGCAAAGTAGTGAAACGTTCCGAGTCCGAGGTATGCATCGTATGCTTTCGGGTTTTGCTGAACGGCATCAGTGAAAAAATCGAGACTGTTTTTTCCGTCCCACGCGGCTTTGAGATAACTTTTCTGGCGGGCGTGAGCAAATGCTTTGTATCCGTACAAAGAACCGAGACAAGTTAAAGCATCCGCATCCGATTCGTTTTCGTCCTGATATTCTTCCGCCGCTTCGATGGATTGTTCGAGCAAGGGAATCAGTTCGTCGTAGAGTTGGTCATCGTTGGCGAGAGCGAATCTCCAGAAGAGAATAGTTGCCTTGCTGACATGCGGGCGCGGGTGATTCGGTTCTAAGCGGAGCGCTTCTTCAAACTTCGCGTTTGCTTGTTCGAGTTCGAAGTTGTACGCGAGATTGAGACCTTCGAGTGTAAGAGAGTTGATGCGGTCGAGCGTTGCCTTTTCAATTGAAAAGACGATTTGTGCAAGGAAAACTATGCAGAAGGTTAACCATGCGATTGTTAACCGCAAAGAGCGCCAAGGAGACGCAATGTCCGCGAAGGATTTCTTTGTGCTCTTCGCGTCTTCTCCGTGAACTTTGCGGTTAAACATTTTCATTGCCATTCTTTAAAAGCAAAATAGACAGCACCGATAATCAACACAAACGAAACAATATAGTTCCACTTTAACTCCTCTTTCAGATAAAAAACGGCAAACACACCGAAAACAACCAGCGTGATAATTTCCTGCATAATTTTCAGTTGCGTGGCAGAAAACTGTCCATGCCCGAGCCGGTTTGCCGGGACCATGAAGCAATACTCAAGAAACGCGATACTCCAACTGGCGAGAACGACTTTCCATAATGCAATTTCTTTATACTTGAGATGTCCGTACCAGGCAAAGGTCATAAACGTATTAGAAATTAGGAGAAGAACAACGGTAGTCATGAATCAATGAAAAAATAAAAGTGAAAAGTTAAAAGTGTAATGCCGTAAAGAGATAGTTTACGAGTGTAAAAGTAAGGGAAAATGAAGGGAGAAGCAAACGTAATAAAGAATTTTTGTCGGTGCAGAAAAGAAATATTCAGGACATACTATTACTCGTTAGGTCTGTTTACGCGTATCAATTTCCCGTCCAAAGGTATGGAGGAAATTACGGAATCATGGATGCGTTTTGCAAGAGAAGAAAAATCGGAGTCAAACGTGCAGACGATAATCCCACAGTGATTTGGCTGAGTTGTATGTAACCCAATGAAATGTTTTCTGTTTAATGTTACGAGAACGCGATTTTCTTTGATTGCAAACAAGAGAACCCCTTCGTCCGGAATGGCTTTTCCTGCTTGTCCGCTTTCTTGTGTTGTTGTTACATCGTGTCCAAGTCGCCGAAGTTCTTCAACGGAGGGAAAAGGAAAATTCTCGTTCGAATAAAGTGGCGCCATGTTTACGCTTGTTCGTTTTGCTTAATCTGTTGTTGAATTTCTTCTTTGTGCATGCGGTAATATCCCCACGCATTGGAGAGATCCTCAGCCCGTAGAGTTGGATATGAGCGGAGAATATCAGATTCAGTTGTTCCGAGAGATTTTGCCTGCACTAACAGCCAAACAGGGATGCGTGTACGAACAATACATGGTTCGCCGCCGCAAACGTCAGGGGTACTTTCAATTCCCGGAAAAGCATCTCCAAGATCGCGTACAACCCACTGAAGAAGTTGCGCTTTTTCAGAGCGGGTTAATGTGGAAAAAAGTTCTTCGATAGTTTGTTTTTGTAACATAATTTTACTGAAAATTTCCTTTCTAAGTTACTGAACTCTTTTTCGATTGTCAAATATGTTGGTTGAGATAGGAATTCTCAATTATGCCGCTTCACCGAAAACTGTAAATGCAATTCCTCGTTGAACGCATCAAACGCTTCTTTATCAAACAACACGAAGCGGATGAGAGTGACACACTTTGTTTTCTGTAAGAAATCAATCGCTTCGGACAGCATCAACTTCGCACAGTAGTGAATCTCGAAGCCGCCTATGCCGGTACCGAGTGCGGGGAAACTGAGAGAAGGAATGTTCTTTTCTTCTGCAAGTTTCAGAGTATTGCGGGTTGTTGTTTTGATTTTCTCTGCGTCGGTGTGAAGGTCTTGTCCCATCACTGCGGCGTGAAAAACAAATTTAACTTTGAGATTTCCGGCAGATGTTGCAACCACGTGTCCGATTTCCACCGGACCTTGCATGATTGCCTCCTGCTCAATCTTCGCTCCTCCTTTTCGTTTGAGGGCGCCTGCAACTCCCGCGCCCATCCACAAATGATTGTTCGCCGCATTGACGATTGCTTCCGTCTCCTGCTCGGCGATGTCCCCCTGTACTATTTCAATTACACTTTTGTTGATTTTGAATTTGGTCATGGCTTGAAAGTTCGTAGTGAGTGGTTAATGGTGAGTAGTATGTGGGAGTTTCGTATCCCGGTAAAACCATAAACAAAAAACGACAAACGAAAAACTATAAACCGAAAACAGGAAACTATCAACTAATAAACTAAGAAGCATCCTTCGGTAACATAATCCTGATAGTCGTTCCCTTCCCCATCTCACTGTCAATTTCAATTTTGCCGTGGTGGTCATCAACAATTTTCTTGACGATTGCCATGCCGAGTCCCGTGCCGTGTTTCTTACCGAACGTCATGAACGGCTCGAAGATTTTTGCCTTTACTTCGTCCGGCATCCCGGTTCCGGTGTCAATAAACTCAATGACGATTTGTTTATTCTTCTCGAACGTATTCACGATGAGGTTTCCGCCGTTCGGCATCGCATCGGCGGCGTTGCCGGCAATATTATAGAAGACGCGCATCAACTTATCCTGGTCAACCTTGACATTTCCTTTGAACTCGGTGTTCTGCACGAGTTGGACGTTTCGCTTCGTCAAATCTTTCGCGATGAAGAGGAGAACCGCATCCATCACTTCGGAGAACTCGCACTCCTGAATGTTCATCGAACTGACACCGCGGGTAAAGTCGAGAATTTCCTGCGTCATCTTTACGAAGCGGTCAACTTGCGAAATCATTTCGTCTGCCATTTTCCGTGTTTCGTCATCGGCAGATTTTTTCTTCATCACCTGAGCATAGACGCGCAACGTTCCCATCGGGTTTTTGATGTCGTGGATGATTGTGCTTGCCATTTGCCCGACCGCCGAGAGTCGCTCGGATTGCACCATTTGCTGAGCGAGTTGTGCGTTTTCAATGGCAATGGATGCGTGAATCGAAAGTGCATCAATAAATTCTTCATCTTCTTTGCTGAACGTTGCATTCGCTTTGTTGAGAAGCTGAAACACGCCGATGATTTTTCCATCTTTGTTTTTCATCGGCATACATAAGATTGTTTTCGTCCGGTAGCCGGTTGATTTGTCAACTTCGGGATTGAAGCGAGAATCTGCGTATGCATCGGGTATGTTAATCGTCTCTCCCGTTGCGGCAACGAATCCGGCTATTCCTTTTCCGATGGGTAAACGAATTTCTACCGTAGATTCTCCCTGCAATACTTTCGACCAGAGTTCCTTTTTGATTTCATCAATAATGAACAGCGTTCCGCGGTCGGCATTGGTTGTGCCGGTTGCTGTTTGAAGAATGTTGGAAAGAAGTTTCTGTAAATCGAGCGACGAGTTGACAATCTTCGATGCCTCGATGAGTTTGTGCATTTTGTTGAGACGGTGAAGCGTCTCCTGAAAATAATGTTCCCCCTGCAACAGAAACGATTGATTGCTCGTGCGTAGCCGGAGACTCATCATGCGGAGAAGATTATAGGAGAAGGATGGGCATGTCTCAAGAAGAATGTTGAAATCTTTTCTGTTGAGGATGGCAATTTTCGAATCAGTCATTGCACTGACTCGTGCAGAACGGGCGCGAGTGTCAATCATTTCCAGTTCGCCGAAGAAATCGCCGGCGTGCAAAATGCCGAGAACAACTTCCTCGTTCATCTTCGTGACCTTGCAGATTTTCACACTGCCGGAGAGAATCAAAAACATCGAGTTCCCTTCGCTTCCGTCTTCAAAAATTACCTGACCGGCGGCGAAGTGCATTTCGTTCAGGTTCGGGAGAAGCGTTTGAAGAACTTCTTCGCTTGCCGACTCGAACAGAACGTTGTACCTGATTTTATTTATAAGCGCTAGGTCTTGCATAATCATTCCCTAAAATTCTATAATGTGGACGGGATAAAATAGAAAAAGCTGTTCTAAGAAACAAAGCCGAAGAGTAACAGATTTCTGATTGCCGAATTCTGAATTCTGATTACAAAGCGGTTACAATCGTAGATAGTCAATCTGTACTATTTTTGCCATCATACTGGAAATTGCAGTCGTGGAAGGGAAGAAATAATTTGAAGGAAAACCTTGCGAAGGTTCTGCCCAATCTATAAACTTTTAATGCTCATTATCGAGCATCTCAATTATTCCTGAAGGTTACTCAAATCAGAATTCGGCAATGGGAATTTACTGTATCGAGATATGAATATCCACGCCCGCTTCATTCGTGGTTGATCCGGGAATGGTCGAGCCGCCTTCATCCGGAGCGGTGCGAGAATAACGATAGAACAACGAGGCAGTAACACGTGCGCTGAGAGTGTAGCGAATCCGCGGCTCCATCGTTGTGCGGATGTTTCCGTCTAACGGTGTTCCTTCCTGATTGGATTGCAGAAAGGTTGGGTCGTGTTGTCGGCGGGTTTTTAACGCACGCGAGTAGGTGAACGAAAACTCCAAATCGTTTTTCAAATTCAATCCGAACAACGGGAACTCGAACCCGCGACGCGAATAGTTCAGCGATAACGACATTTCCGCTGTAACATCTTCCGTAATTTTCTGATTCGTCAAACTCAAGTCGTATGCAGTGCTTGTTTTATACTGGAAGTTCCCGCCCAGACTTCCTTTCCACACCTCTTTGAATGTTGTCTGAATTCCGATGAGCGGTGCAAAATCATAACTGATGCGCTCGACATCTGTTTGCTCGCTTCCGTCATCAGCGATGTGGAAATCCCGGCGGAACGACGAACGATAACTATGGTCGAGCGACATGGATTGCACCCAATCGCTTATGCCCGTTACTTTTTCAACGCCGCTCCATCGTAATGACCAGTTTGCCCGTGGCACAAATTGTCCGAGAAATTTATTGAGGAACGGAAGCGCTTCCATTCCTTTCTCGAATGCATCTGACGCCGCCGCGCCCGGTTTATTCGCGTATTCCGGCAACTTAATGTTCTGGTCGTACTTCTTTCCTACATCTTCCAGATTGCTCTTGAATACTTTGAACAATAATACCGGTGGTAACGACATGAACGAACGTTCAACGCTTCCTCCTGTTTTTGTAGAGCCGCTGATTGGAAGTCCGAGAATGGAATCCGTCGTCAGGTTTGTAGTACGGCGGTACTGCCAGCCGACTTTCCAATTGATTTCCAGCGACGCGCCTTCCCACAACGGACGATTGGTTTTCAGGGAAATGTCATTCTTCTGGCTGAAGTCGTTTGTCAGTGCGGCTCTTTTCGCGCGTAATCCGTATGAGTTTGCAACCCAGCCATCAGGACCACGATAGGCAATCGGCTCGAAGAACGGGAAACGGCCCGTCCAGCGTAAGGTACTGCTTGGGTCGGAAACAAGTCCTAATTGGTAGAGTCGTGAAGGTCCGCCACCGTTCGTATCAGCATCAGGCAATTGAAAGGGAAGTTTCCCCCAGAAATTTTTGAAGCCGGTGCTTCCGATAACGCCGTTGTTGGCTGAACGATTCGATTGTCCGAACGAGATGTTGATGTTTTCATAATCGAGCAGAGGATACTTGATTAAAATCTTTGCAAACAGTTTCAACTTCTCAAGCGGGTTCACAGACTCGCTCGTATCTTCAACAGCGGTTGAATCAACCGGAATCTGTTTGGTGGAATCTGCCGGGTCAATCCGCATTTCCCGTTGTTGGAGACGAGGAGGTTTTTGTTGTTTCGATTGCTCAGGAGTGTTATCATCTTTGAACCAGCCGTCGGCAAGAGATTTCAAACGGAAATTCATTCCTGCGGTGATGGAGTTTTCCCATGCCGCGCTTTTTCCAAGGTCGCCGCGCTGAAAGGCATTTTGCCATGCGTAGTTGACGCGATACCCGACGCTTATTTGGTCGAGATATTTTGTGATGTTAAAGATGTTCGGAATTTTCGGTTTCATGTTGAACGTAACGTTCTGTCCGTATGAACCGTCGCGCCCGCCGAGAAATAATGCTTCCAGGATTTGTGAAAATCCGAGACTGTCTCCGGTATCAAGATATAATAAATCGCGTTTGATGTTGATACCGTAATCGCCGCCGATACCGAGCAAGCCGCCTTCGGTAATTTTCCAGCCAAATGATAATTGTTTCGATGCGTTGAATGTCCGTGTTTGGCGAACGACAGAGTTTTGTGTTCTGCTTAATGAAGAATTCAGTGAACGTCCTCCATCTAAACTGGAATTAAAACCCATGATCGGGAAGAGATAAATTTTCCAGTCTTTGTAATCTTCCAGCAAATACATTCCATCGAACAAAGAAGAGAAGGGTTGAAGGAAGAGACTATGGTTCAACTGTACACCGTAACTCATGCCAAAATTCCATTGCCATGAAGTCGCAGAAACGATGGACGGGTCGCGCTGGCTCGATGAGGCGTAGTTGAAACGAAACGAAAGACTGTTGATAAGGTCGCGAATGTACCACGCTTCAAACGGCAATCCGAATTTAAAGTTGGAGATGGAAAAATTATCGCGCACGCTCAGAGTTTGAGATTCGGTGATGATGCGGTCGGTGGCTGCACGTTGTTCTTCGGGTGTAGCCGTCGAACTCCGCTCGCCTGCGCGCCGCGCCGCTTCTTCCACAACGACGTCGGTGTTCGGGAGATACTTTGGCAGTGCGATATTTTCCTGATGGCTGTACGCAATCGGGAGAGAGGTTTTCCAATTCTGCGGCAGAAAATGGTCGAGAGCGAAATTGGTGTTCATCGCCCAGTTTTTTCTTGTGACGCGGTCGCCGAACGCGCGGTCAACTCCGTGGTAGTTCGGGTCGGTGTATGAATAGTTCACGGCGATATTTCCGAAGTCTGATAATTTAATTTGCGTATCAATCCGGTACGCACCGCCCGCACTGTTATCCACTTCGGTCACGCGCATTTCGTTGATCCAGACTTTGCCGTGTAAATCGCGCGGCGGATTTGTGTAGCGTGTTTTATACGGATACCTGCCGGAAGTATTCCGGACGCCGATGCCGAGATATTGTACTTTCGTCAGAGCCGGATTTCCGCGAATAGCATAGAACGAGCCGGGAGGTCCGCTTGGCGCGGGAATTTGAGAGGCGTTTGCTCCGGAATCACGTGCGGCTTTT
Organism: Ignavibacteriota bacterium; assembly: GCA_016191715.1. Classification (GTDB taxonomy): domain Bacteria; phylum Bacteroidota; class Ignavibacteria; order UBA10030; family SZUA-254; genus FW602-bin19. The sequence continues at coordinate 12,721 of JACPVN010000537.1, forward strand.
ACGGAGGTAAGTTCGGAAAAGACGATGTTCATTTCGCTCCAATCGGCTGTGAGCGGCTGTCGGTATTCATAATAGTTCAACGTATCGGCGCCGAACCGTAAAAAGATTTCCGCATCATCTCCGAATTCCCTGTCGCCATGAACGAACATTTTTAATGCACGATAGTTGAACATATCAATCGGGCGTTGAGAAAAATATTTCGCGACCTGACGCGTTTCGCCTGCGCTTAATCCGTTGATGAGCATGGCAAGCGATTGTTCGTTGCCGAAGATTTCCTGGTCGGGTTGTGTGCGGTCGCGCTCGCGGATAACTCCAGGAGGAATTGTGTAATAATCGGGTGCGCCGCTATTGTCTTCAATGTTGACGACGGAAACTTTCATGACGGAATCATCGCGCATTGTTTCGAGCCATTGGTTTCCGACAAAACTTATTTCCGCAATGCGCAATCGCACCGGGGCGTTATATCCTGAAAGCCAGAGACGAATGTACTGAACATTCTGCAAAATGCTTAACGCTGTTTGACCGCCAATTACACGAGTGCTATCGAGTAACGGGATGCGGACCTGAAACCATTTGTTCGTTCCGCCGCCAACGATGGCAATATTTTTCGAACCATCCTCGAGAGATTCTGCAAGCGGGATTTCATATTCGATATACGTATCGGTTGGGTCGGCGGTCCCGTTTCCATTCAGGTCTTCTGTGTCGGGATAGCGTCCGTCAACGGAGTTTCGTTCACCGTTTCCTTCCGTTCCGTTGATGCGGTCGAAACTGTTGCTTTCAGTGGTGTAGTCGAAGTTATCGCCGCTCGGGTCGCCGGCAAGTTCAGGATAGCGTGTAATTAATTCCGGATATCGCGCCCGTTCCTGCACATCGGAAAGCGTATCCAACCCGATATCTTCTCCGGGATTGAGAACACCGTTCGGCAACCCCGATTGGTTTTGGTCCGTAATCACCGCATCTTCGGAGTTGAGGTTTCCTCTGTTCGGAACAACGTCTTCGCTCACTTTTCCGATGTCAATATACAAACGACCTTTTCGTAAGTCGAACGAATCCGTGCTTGTAGCACGGAACCATATTTCCAGATACGCGATGTTCTGCTGTGTTAAATCTCCTGCAGTCGAGTTGATGTACCGCTGAACCCCGTTCCAGTTTTTTGCAGGTGTTTTTTTCAGCGTCGAATCAATATTCAGAGAATAGTTAAACATTCCTCGTTCGGTCGGATTGTAATCAAGAATCAAAATCGGAACAAGTTCCTGTCCGCGTCGAACGCTCTTGAATGGCCAGATTTCCTGAGTCGAAACCGGCTCGTAGCGTTGCGTATTATTGAACCACGACATCTTTGCCTTCGAATTCATTTTCGAAAGAGGTGTGACTGATTCGGAACCAATCAATGTATATACCGGAGGACTGGCGGGTTTCCATGCTGTATAATTGACGTTGAGCGGAACAGTTCGGCGTGAACCTTCGAAGTCATCAATGTACGCGATGCTCGCGCCGTTATCGCTTTGTATTGAACTTCGCTTTGTGTTCGGGTCGGGGAGAATGTATGCCGCTTCTCCGGAAATTTTTATTGAAGACATATCACGGGCGCGTAGTCCGGGAATCGCATCAAGCGCAGAAGTGAGGAACGGAAGATTAAAGGATGTTCCTCCGTCAATTCCCATGATGGTGTTGTTCGTCGGCTCTTCTCCCAGCCGGACTTTGTCGCTCAGCGTTTCCTGATTCAAATTCATGATGGTGAATCCGAGTTTGGAATCTCGTCCCAAATCAAGTTCGCCGCGTGCGCCCATTAACGTTTTCGAGGCAATCTGAAACATATCGTTTTGTTCAAACTTCACCTGAAGATTTGCCCCGGGCACAAGCGCTTCTTCTTTTCGGACATTCACTTCGCCGATAATATAATTCACATCATAATCAACTCCGGCAGTAAGCGGTGAACCGTTCAGCAACACTTGCACGCTTCCTTCTACGACGTTGAACGAGCCGAGAGGAATTCGAGCGCTCACCGCTCCGGTAACATTCACACGAATTGTATAAATGTTCCTTTGGAGCGAGTTTCTTTCCTGGTCTGTTAATTTTCTGTCATAGATGCCGCGGAGAATTAAACTGTCATAATCGGTAGCACCGTTTGCTTTGAACTGTTCTGCGAGCGATGAATCGAACGGCTCCAGGTTCGGGAAAATCAATTCTCCGCGTTCTTTATCAATAGTGAAGTTCGGTAAGAAATCAAACAAGTTGTCCGAGCCCTCGCCGCCGATACGATACCGGTCGAGTTTCAGAAGTTTTAAGAGGTTGATTCCCTTCGGGTCTTCAATTTCATTCCCGACGATAGGTTTGTAATACACTTTCAGGTCGAGCCCTGTTTCCTTGATGTCTCTTGCATCAAGCGAATAGATATTTCTCAATTGAAGTTTCCATGCGGGATAAAATGATTGCGTGAGATTTTCCGGCTTCACCAACTTAAGCACTATCGGTCGTGTGGAGTTGGTATCGTTTCCCGCGAATTCTCCGAAATATCTTAATTGTCCGCCAATCGTACTGTATGATACTGCAATTATTTCGTTATCGTTGGGTGCTGAGTTGAGAGAAATGAATCCTTCGATAGGATGCACTTTATAGTCTTTGTTCGGTTCGAGACGAACAAAAAACCCTGAGTAATAGGAACCGACTGCTGAGTCTAATAGCGCGAGTTCGTCTTCGGTGTACAATCCACTACGGTCGGCTTTCGGGCCTAATTTAATATAAGCACGTGCCTGCTTTCTCCCCTGCACCTGAGCATTCGTCGGCGCTTTCCAAACTTCAATCTCGCTGATTTCCAACTGTTGCATTTCGCCGGTGATACGGGGAGGATATTCCTGATGAAACTCTTCAAAGATCTTCCGGTACACCGTATCAACAAAGAAGTGAGAAAGCGAATAGCGTAACGGCGAAATATCTTTCCCGACTGCTTTCGAACCGCCGGAAACAGAGACTTCCTTTGCCGAACCCTTCTTCTGAGAAACTAATGCCGTTAACTTGAGCGGTCCAAACTGCATTTCCGATTTGATCCCGAACAATGCCTGACTGCTTCCGACAAACGACGGAACAGAAAGAGAAACGTTTCCGGCTTCAATTGTTTTGATGATGTCATCGTCGTATCCCTGATATCGAATCTTGAGAGAATTTTCAAACTCGAACGTTCGTTGTGTGTTCCAGTCCGCATTGATTTTCAATTTGTCTCCGACAGAACCGTCAACATTAATCGAAACATCCTGTTTGAAATCCGGTTCGTTGCGTGATTGGTCGGTAGATGCTAATGTTTGAAGGTCGGAGGTAACATTACGGAACCCCGCGCGAATATCAATCGAGCCGGTGATACGCAGACTGATTTTGTTTTTCCCGAAGATGCTGAAAATCGGGTTTTGCGGTACAGGAATTTCAATATTAGTGAACGAACTGAATAAGCCGCCGAGTCCGTCATCTTTCTCATTCAGATTGTACACGTACGTCATCGTGCGCCAGTTGTTCATCTTCTCGAACTCAAGCCGTTGCCTGATGTACTCTTCCGTCGTCAGCGTGATAGGAACTTTTACATCCACTCCGTTCACTTGCTCGCGTATGGTGACAAATCTACCGAGTGTATCCATCGAAAGTTCCCGTACGTACGCTGGAGAAACAACATCGAGATATAACGAAGAATTGTAACGCGAAAAGAGGTTGACTGCAACATTGTCGCGGCGATGATGTGTATGTTGTTGCATTCTCCAGGTCGAATCTAAAAAGACAACATAGGTCGAATCGCTTTTTGTGGAATCGGAAAGTGTGGAGTCGGTCACCGCGCTTAATGAATCTTGAAGTAATCGTTTGGGGAGTTTCGGACTTTTTTCCTGCGGCAGAGAATCCGGTGGTTCCGGTTCGCCTTCGGGTTCAACTTCAGGTTCTTGTTCAAGAGAATCTTCCGGTGCGACCGATTCATCTGTTGTGTCGGGAAGTTCAAGAGGAAGCGTTTCGACCGGCGCTTCGTTTTTACTTGTGTCTGTTCGTATTGTATCGGAGCCGACGAGGTCTGTATCGGAAAACGCGGGAAACGTGTTGGTGGGTTGAAAAACGAAGTTGCCCGACTGAGACGTGTGTGGTTGCAACGCTCCTGTTGAAAAAGAAATAACTCCCGTCTGTTGTGTCAGCAAAAGTAGGCACACCAATCCCATTGCGTACAAAGAACGCGTATGTGTGAAATCTTTTACCCGAACAATTGTGCGCGCCGATGATGAGATGTTCAAATCACCGGGCGCTCTGGAACCCCAAAGCACGTTGAAACTTCGATCCTGTTGTTTATTAAAAGTACAGCGTAAGCAAGTCTTTCCTGCTCACTAAAATAAAACTGTTACCAAGAACCGATACAACGTTCCTTTCCGGAATATTTGAATGAAAAACTAAATTTACGATGAGAGTCTCTTGCTCTCAAAAATTACAGGGAAAAAATAGGAAAAAGGTCTGTCAATAGCAAGAAAGCGGTTTACCGAATCCTTGCAGTCGTGGTGGGTTGATTGTTGACCAGTGTTATCCTTTTTGATTTCTACCGCCATGCTGAGACTAAACAGCCCGTTTCTGAATAAAGTTGCTGAAATTGCCCTGCGGTAATACTATTCTTCATAACTTTCAAAACTTCCTTAAAATAACTATGGTTCATCATAATAATGTGTACCCCATGAATTAACTCCACGATTTATCGTGGGGTAGCGATGCAGTTGGACACGGCTTTAGCCATGATGTGTTATTGTATTCATGATTCCTGTTCATTCAGTGCTAAAGCCCGATGGTGTTTTAGGGTTCTTCTCCCCACGCTGAAGCGTGGGGTTAATGCATAACAATATCTACTCGACATCAATGGAAAAAAAAGTACGCGACTTTATGATGAACCATAACCTATTATCATCATTGTGAGTCCCGCTATGCGGGAAACCATAAACCTGACCTGATATTATTTTCATCATAACTGTTTGTTCTGTGAAACTTCATTTCCTCGAAACCGTACTATGAAAAGGGAATTTTCTCCAAAATTATGAAACAAAAATCTACGCATCATTCAGGAATAGCATCGGTAACCGTTACGTTGCTCACGTTGGTTATTTCGCTTCACGCGCTTGCGGGTGAGCGTTTGCTGATTCAACTCAGGGACTTCACTCAAGTAGAAGTGAAAGCCGCCGGTTTCACGCTTCCACACGATGCCTCTATTCATATAGAGGCATTGGGCGGAGGAAAGAAACACGATAACCGGTTCGACCGAGTTGATTTGTTCGCGTACGGGTGGATACTCAACTCCGAAACGCGCGAACGTGTGTGGGTGATGAATTATGACAACACCGAAAACCAGAACAAAGACCGGATGTTTAACGGTAGTCTTCAATTGCCTGCCGGAAGTTATGAAGTCTATTTCGCGGCGTATGGTTTTCAGGGAAAATCCGGGTTTGGCAATATTGAGTTGAACATTGATCGCCGGGAAAACCATGACGCAAAAGAAATCAAAAAAGAATGGGGTCCGTTTTCCTGGTTCTATAATTTTTTCACTGATGATTTTTACAAAGATTGGGAGAAGCGCGCAAAGAACTGGGGCATTGATATTTCTCTCTCCGACCCGACCGTTGATGAAGTAACCTTCAACGCGCCGAAAGAATTTTCCAACATCCTGTACAAATCTTCCAAAGCCGGAGAGAACGATTATGTGAAACAAGGTTTCTCGTTGAGTAAACCGACTTCGATTCACGTCTATGCGCTCGGTGAAGGTGTGAACGATGATGAGTTGGTTGATTACGGATGGATTGTCAGCACGAAAACACACAAGCGCGTCTGGGAAATGCGCGAAGAGAACGTCACTCATGCCGGCGGCGCAAAGAAAAATAAAAAGTGCGACGAAACAATTTCTCTTGATTCGGGGAACTATGTATTGATGTACGTAACCGACGGTTCACATTCGTATCTCGATTGGAACTCCGCTCCGCCGAACGACCCGTTCCACTACGGCATCACCTTAACGGCGACAAATGCCGCTGACAAACTGAATTTCAAACTGAGCGAAGCAACTGATTTCAAAAATATTATTGTTGAGTTGACGCGAATCGGGAACGATGAGACGCGTACTTCTTCATTCAATCTCAAAGAAGAAACAGAGATTCGGATTTATGCTTTGGGCGAACGCTCCCTTTCCAACAGGGAAATGGCTGATTATGGCTGGATTATCAATGCAAAAACCCGCGAGAAAGTCTGGGTGATGGAAGCCGATCAGACGGAACATGCAGGCGGCAGTTCAAAGAACAGAATGATTGATGAAACAATCACACTGCAGAAAGGAACATACACGGTCTATTTCAAAACAGATGACTCGCACGCATATAATGAGTGGAACGCTTCTGCCCCGATTGACCGGAAGCATTGGGGAATCACCATCATGGGCGAGGGAGTAAAATATAATCCGGCGTCAATCGAAAAAGATGTTTCTCCGAAACGAAGCGGCGTGCTTGCACAAATTATTCAAGTGCGCGATGGCGAAGATAACAGCGAGCGATTCAAACTTGAACAGGAAACACACGTTCGTGTGTATGCACTCGGCGAAGGACAAAACCGCGAGATGTTCGATTATGGCTGGATTGAAAATGCCCTCACAGGTGAAGTCGTTTGGGAAATGACATACTCGATGACGTTTCATGCAGGCGGTTCGCGGAAAAACAGAATGGTGAACACAACAATTGTTCTCGGAAAAGGAGAGTATCTCCTTCGCTACGTCTCAGATGATTCACACTCGTACAACGATTGGAACATGGACGCGCCGGACGACCCGACGATGTGGGGAATCACACTGTATAAAGAGAACGAATAACGACAACATTCGAAATACTAATTTTATTGTTTGTAAGGAATAACTCAATGAACTCACGATTACTAATTTTAAAAATAATAATTTCTTTTGTTCTTGTCGGAACTTCGCTCGGTCAGGACAATAGAGACTCCAACTCGTTCGATTCAATGATTGATTCGGTCGTGCAGGATGCATTCTCGCGATTCGATGAAAAATATAATACCTACATCTTCTCGGATGAACCGCGCGAATACAGTGACGAAGATGGCGACCTCGAAGACTGGTCGAACGACGAACGATTTCTCAGAAGAAAGAGAATTGCCGGACGCAAACTGTATGTCGGCGCAAACGATTCCCGGTTGAATCAGGCGGCGTTCATTTCGTATCCGTGGGAATTGAACAATGAAAACTTCTTTATCCGCTATAACCGCGTTGAAGCGCTTTTTCTCGGCGCGAATTTCCCGAACCGGTATTCGTGGGATGAGCGCGCTGTTTCCTTGTTTGGTTCGGTCGGCTATGGATTTGCCTCTCATCGCTGGCGATACAGCGGCGGAGTTTCTCAGCAATTCGGAATGGGACGTACGCTCATCGAACTTGGCGCGGAAGGACACAGTCTCACCGATTCAAAAGACCAATGGATTATTGATGAATCGGAAAATTCTCTCACCTCATTTTTCACGCGTGATGATTACAGGGATTATTTCGGACGGGAAGGCGTTTCCGCATGGTTCGGTTTGTTCGGTAAATGGAAAAGTTCCGACATGCAATTCCGTGCGGCGTACTTGAATGACCAGTACCAGTCGCTCGATTGGAATACGAACTGGTCGGTCTTTGGCGGCGAGAAATTATTCAGAGAGAATCCACTGGCGCGGGAAGGAAGAATGAAAAGCGCGCTCGTCTCGTTCGAGATTCATCAGGAACAACAGCGCACCTATTTTACTACGGGATGGAAAGCCGCACTCAGCGCGGAAGTTGCAGGCAAAACGTTCGGCGGCGATTTTGAATTCAACCGGTATGTCTTCGATTTCATCCGCTATCAACCGTTGAGCAAATTTGAAAATCTTAATTTCCGTGTACGCGCCGGTTCTGCTACGGGCGATGTGCCTCCGCAGAAGTGGTTCGAACTTGGCGGTATCAGCACGCTCCCGGCATACAGTTACAAAGAATTTCCGGGAAACCGCATCGCTTTGTTCAATGCCGAGTATTTGTTGAACGGAAAAATATTTGACGCGGTAGATGTTTTTCCCTCGTGGCTCTTGCGTAATTGTAATTTACTGTTGTTCTATGATGCGGGTTATGCCAACGCAGTTGCAGGCGAGGAAAAGTTCGATACAGGTTTTGAGAGTCTCCGGTTCGATAACATCAAATCCAATTGGGGATTCGGCATCGGTTCCCGCGATGCAAAAATTCGTCTCGGTTTCGCATGGAGAACGGATATCGCAGAGCCGGTTCATGTGTTTTTGAGATTGAACAGACCGTTTTAGAAATTTTCACAAATCAGTGATACAAAAATGGACATCTCAAAAGGGTGTCCATTTTTTTGGTTAGGAAAGATAACTTGCCACGCACCTTAGAGGTGCGTGGCAAGTTGTGAAACTGTAAAATTGATTTTTGGAATTTATTGCCTTATACTTAAGCAACAATCACTGAAACAATAACCCGAACTGCATCATCGAATACGATGATATCCCGAAAATATCTTCTTGCACTTGGCATTTTTCTGACACTCTTCGTCGGAGTCGCTTCGCATTTTGCGGGTCCCAACATTTCCCTCAAATTGTTTTACTTGCTTCCGATAGCATTCGTAACGTGGTATGCCGGAAGAACATCCGGGCTGTTCATCGTTGCTGTGTGTCTTCTCATCTGGCAGGCAAATCTTCGTCTGTGGAATCTGCACTCGTTGGGTTTGATACTCTGGAGTTCGGTCGAACGGACGCTTATTTTTGCCAGCGTAGTTTTTATGCTCGATTACATCCGGCGACATTTTCATTCACGCATCCATCAGGCGGAAGAACGATATACCAAAATTGTTGAAAGCGCCATCGAGGGAATTATCGCTGTAGATAAAACAAACATCATTCAGTTTGTCAATACTCCTGCCTCCGCGTTGCTAGGGGCAGCGCCTACCGAGATTCTTGGAAAAAATATTTCGCTCTTTGTCCGGGATGAATCTTCGCGTGTTCAACTGATGAAGAGACTCGACCACCCGCAACTCGAGCGACGACCATTTGAAATTCAGATGGTCACAGCAAACGCTTCGCCGCGTTGGGCGCTCGTAGATGCGACACCGTCTGTCAACAACCAAACAGGAAATGAAGAATGTGTATTACTTCTAATTGATATTTCCAACCGAAAAAAAACGGAAGAGGAATTACAACGACGGTATGAACAAATTTCCGCAATGCAACGGCTTTCCTTCGGACTTGCACAATCGCTTCACCTCGACCAGCGATTGCAAAACGCGCTCTCGGTTGTTCTCGAAGTGACAACATTTGACGCCGGCATTATTTATCTCGTTGATGAAGTGAGCAACGATTTGATTATACAATTTTCTCACGGTCTCGCCCCGGCGTTTCTTGAAGAAGTGCAACACTGGAAAATCGGAAAAGGGAACACCGGCAAAGCGGCGGAAACCGGGCTTCCGATATTTTTAGATGATGCCGAATGTGATACGCTCTTCGACCCGAAACTCCGCGCGATGGAAAATATTCACGGGTTTGCGACCATCCCGCTAGTTTCTAAAGGACGATTGCTCGGCGTGTTGAGTATCATTCACAGGCAACCGTTTGTTTTTTCTGATGAGTTAAAATTGATGTTGCAAACATTCGGCAAGCAAATCGGCGTTGCGTTAGAGAACGCGACGCTGTATGAATCGGCGCGTGAACGTGAGCAGGAACTGCGCGAAATGTCTCACACGATGGTGCGTTTGCAGGAAGATGAACGCAAACGGTTCGCACGCGAAATTCATGACGGACTGAGTCAGGTGTTGACAATGCTGAAGATTAACACGGAGTTAACGTTGAAAAGTTTTGACGCGGAAAAAGAGAAAGCGTTGACATATTTGCAGGAAGTTCTGACACTCGCGAACGAAGCGGAGGCGGAGGCGAAACATCTTGCCAACGACCTCCGTCCGACCATTCTTGATGACTTCGGGTTGAAGGCGGCAATCAAACTCCACGCGGCAAATTTTGAACGACGAACAGGAATTACTCTTGACCTGCATCTCCCATTTTACGAAGCGCGTTTCGATACGATGATTGAGACGAGTCTCTTCCGCATCGTTCAGGAGTTGCTCGCGAATGTTGCAAAACATGCGAAGGCGACAAAAGTAACAATTCAGTTTCTTATTCGTGATGGAGTGCTGGCACTCATCGTAGCGGATAACGGAAAAGGATTTCTTCCTCATGAACAGGAACTGCACTCCGAGAACGTTCATCATGGATTGAGAAATATGCGCGAGCGTGTCGAGTTCTTCGGCGGAACGCTTCGCGTCGAATCGGCGCCGCATCATGGAACGGAAATCATGATTGAAATTCCGATACGGAATGACGCTGTCATCCCGAAGGCAGAACAGCCAGGAGTATCAACCATGAAACACTCTATTGAAATGTAACTGATACAGAATGAAATCATCAAAAATAAAAGTCTTGATTGTGGATGACCACCATGTTGTGCGTGCCGGAATTGTCGCGTTGCTGAACAATCAACCCGATATACAAGTCGTTGGAGAAGCGGAAGATGGTTTGGATGCTATCGAAAAAGTTCGGGCGCTCTCTCCGAATATTGTGTTAATGGATATCAGCATGCCGAACATGAACGGCATCGAGGCGACGTACCGGATAAAAAAACATCACGCGGGTGTCAACGTTCTTGTTCTCACACAATATGAAAATGAAGAGTACATCAAGCGCGTGTTGCAATGCGGAGCGAGCGGATATATTCTGAAAAATTCGTTGACGGGAGATTTGCTGAAAGCGATTCGTACCGTTCACTCCGGCGAACAGTTTTTCACTCCGGCAATTTCAAAAATTATTATTGATTCGTTCGTTAAGCAGTCGAACATCCCGGATTACAAAGTAAAGGAAATCGAACTGACTCCGCGAGAACGGGAAATTCTTCAATTGATTGCGGAAGGAAACACCAACCAGCAGATTGCCGATAAACTTTTTATCAGTGTTCGTACGGTGGAGTTTCATCGAGCAAATATTATAGAGAAACTCGGTGTTCATGATGTGGCAGGTCTGGTTAAGTATGCTATCCAGAAAGGATTGGTTCGGGTCGAGTATTAACAACCGGCTTGTTCCTTGTTCATCAAGCAGACGAACGCGCCATGAGAGGTAGTGGTGAAAATGACAGATATAAAACCGACTTTCCGGAGAAGACATAAATCGGATACCTACCTCGTACTACTACGGGGAATAAATCTCGTAGTGATTTTTTCAATATTTCTGTTGTATTTTTCATGAAATAATGGTAGAATCAACCTGCATCTTTTGAAGTGTCTCTCAGTTTCACCTCAACCCATCATCGGGGTGATTGTTATGTTCTATAGTTCCACGCTTCCGCATACCAA
>JACPVN010000538.1 GCA_016191715.1 Ignavibacteriota bacterium
AATCAATGATACTTGCCATCCTTGGTGGTGCGTTGGGATTGCTTTTAACATTTCCAATTACTCAAGGATTTGCAAAAGCATTTCCAACGTTCTTCCCTGTGTTTAATGTTGAAATACTGACGATTATTCTGGCAGTCGGCTCTGCATTGTTAGCCGGTGTTGTTGCCGCTATATTTCCGACAATGAGAATACTACGGCAGAAAATTGTTGATGGTTTACGGATGTTAGGATGAGGTGAAGATGAAAATTCCTATTTCATATACATGGCGAAGTTTATGGACTCGCCGAATGACAACGATATTAACTCTGACAGGTATCGCACTTGTCGTGTTTGTGTTTGCGGCTGTATTGATGCTCGCGCAGGGTGTCGAAGATACATTAGTTGAAACCGGTTCGGAAGACAACATCATCATCCTGAGAAAAGCCGCAAACTCAGAGTTAGTCAGTCAAATAGACAGAGACGCTGCAAATATCCTCAAAACACTTCCTGAGATTGCACTTTCAAATAATGGTAAACCTCTACTGACAACAGACATCAGTGTCATCATCAATCTTTCAAAGAAAGAAACGATGTCAATGGGAAATATTTCCGTTCGTGGAATTTCTGCTGAGGCGATGCAACTTCGTGAGAGTGTGAAGTTATCATCCGGAAGGATATTCGAATTCGGAACCCATGAAATTATTATTGGTGATAACATTGCTGAACTATTCATCGGTGCAGAAGTTGGCAAAGAGATTAAGTTTGGAGGTGAGACATGGATGATTGTCGGAACTTTCTCATCGGAAGGGAATGCGTTTGAATCTGAAATTTGGGCTGACGTTGAACAAATGATGCAGGCGTTCGGACGTCCTGTGTTTTCCTCAATTACATTCAAAATGAATAATCCGGAACAGTTTGAATCTCTCAAATCGAAAATTCAGCAAGACCCGCGCACAAATTATGTTGATGTTAAGCGCGAACAGGATTTTTACAAAGAGCAATCTAAGTTGATGGCTGATTTTATAAAGTTACTCGGACTTGTAGTAACAATCATCTTCAGCGTTGGTGCTATGATTGGCGCAATGATTACCATGTACGCGGCAGTCGCAAACCGAACCATTGAAGTAGGAACGTTACGTGCTTTGGGCTTCAAGAGAAGAAGTGTCTTAAGTGCGTTTCTTGTTGAGTCCATCGTACTTTCATTGATTGGCGGTGGTGCAGGCATAGCGCTCGCGTCAATCATGTCCTTCGTACAGATTTCAACAACAAACTTCGGTACATTCTCCGAGTTAGCATTTGGTTTTGATTTATCAGTCTCCGTGATAACTTCATCAATGATATTTTCCGTCATCATGGGAATTCTCGGCGGCTTTTTACCTTCAGTACGCGCAGCACGGTTGAATATCGTCAACGCACTCCGCTCATCTTAATATTTCAAAGGATTTGTATGAAATATATTCAATTTATACTTCTGTTATTCGTTTTAGTTATTACCACCAACACCCTCACTTTCTGTCAGGACAAAGGTTTTGGACTTGGAATTATTCTCGGCGAGCCAACCGGTATAAGCGGGAAATATTGGCTTGATGAACGTTCAGCGATTGACGGAGCAATTGCATGGTCGTTTTATCGTGGTTCATCTATACACATTCATGGCGATTACCTCATGCACAACCGTTCTGCGTTTGAAACAGAAGAACCGTTGGCGTTGTACTACGGAATCGGCGGTCGGCTCAAATCAGGCGATAAAATACAAACTCAACTTGGTTTACGCGGAGTTATCGGGATAGACTATTTGGCAAGAACAGTTCCTGTGGATGTGTTTTTAGAACTTTCTCCTATTCTCGATTTTGCACCTGCAACCGAATTTTTCTTCAATGCAGGATTGGGCGCCAGGTTCTTCTTCGAATAAAATACCTATTGCAGGCAAAAGAAGTTTTTTGTATATTGGCAAACATTTAATCAGAAAATAATCAGAACAAGTAGAAAAAATGTCAAAGATTTGTCAAATTTGTGGTAAAAAACCAGTTAGTGGCAACAACATCAGCCACGCTCATAACCGAACCCGTCGTCGTTGGCTTCCGAACCTTCAGAGCGTTCATGCCTCAGTTGAAGGACGCGTTCACAGAATGCGTGTCTGCACGACGTGTATCAAACAGGGAAAAGTGTCTAAAGCAGCATAGTATAACTCCTTTCTATTGTGAATGATTGAAAGAATCCCGTCTTGCTTCGCAGGGCGGGATTTTTTATGTGTTTTCAACTGCGCCTTTTAACCGCAGAAAGAGTTCTTCAACATCCAACTCTTTAGCCCACATTTCAAGATAGTGCAAATTAAGTTTTCCCTGCTGAACTTCAAAAACTCTTAACGCATCTGTAAATTGTTTTTCACTTCCACCCGATTCTTGCGCCCATTTCAATTTTGCTAAAATTGTATCTTCGGGAGATGACACACTGACATCAACACCAAACAACGTTTCTCTTACTCTTCTCTGAATTCTTGATTCGTCAAACGGTTCGAATTTCAGAAACCAAAAATCCACTTTTTCCCCACCATGTAAATCTATCACGTTGAACATACTTCTTCTTTTGATTGCATCACGTATTGATTCCTCATCAATATAAAATAATGGCGCCTGAAAATTATCTAGCAGAATCGGAATCTGAGAGAAAGTAATTGTAAACAAAACATCAAGGTCATGAGTCATTCTTGGTTCTCCCTGAAGACTGGACGCAACCGAACCCGTTATCATGTACTCGATATGATTCTCCTCAAGTACCTGAATTACTTTTTTTACCAGTTCCTGTTGTGACATTTTGCCAATCGTTTGAGATACAATTGATGAAATTCCTGCTCACTCAAATCAGGAAAACGTTTCCGTAATCCTTGTTTGAATAATTGCTTTGCAAACTCTCCGAGTTCGAATGATTTCAACAAGCGTTGTTCAGGAGTCATTGAACGGAGAATTTGGATATAGAGTTTATGATTTGGACGGGGTTTGATGTCCATAGTTTTGTTCGTTGTTGACAGTTGCAGGTTGACAGTTATCTGTTTTATTTAGACTTTGATTTATTTCTAATTTTCTTTATGTAGCCCTCTGGATTGTCAACAATCCTATCATATTCTGATTTGTGTATTCTCTTTGATTCAAAATCAATTTTTACATCCTGTATGAATTTTTGAAAATCAGGATTTTGTTCACAAAGTTTATTCATTGTCTCCCAATCCAATGAGGGTTTTATTCTTGCAGGAAAGAGAATCGAAGAAGAGTCAAAATCATTCAAATCAAATTTTACAATCCCAATTCCAAACGACATTGATAATCGTTCCAACTCAGAAAGTAAATCATCGTCTTCTTTTATTTCGCCCGCAACTAAATATCCCTCGTTCGCCCAAGAAGAATTTGAAACGGCTTGAAAGAAATACTCTCGATAGGTAGAACGCGTAAGTGATTTTTTTACTTCAAATGAAAACAACTTCAATTCATTTTTATCAGAAATTCTATTGAGTTCTATCAGAGAAGTATTCCAATCTTCCAATGGTAAATAAAATCCGACTAAATCAGGATGCATCCATTCACTCATTCCGGGTTTCTTTGATTTTTCATGGTATATCGTTTTTGTAAATATAGTTCTCCCACGATTAAATGAGGGATTAGCATAAGCGAAGTATGAAACTAACGGGTGTAAATCTCGTTCTTCAAAATTATCCTTCTCTTTTTTTACAGTTCTTTCTGGTTCAAATAATTGATTGGAGTAATCTTTCGGCAAGCCTTTCATTTTTTCTTTTAAATAAAATTTGGCAGGATTGTCTTTGACCTTTACAAAAATGCTCTCATCATTATCCCTTACATCAACATATAACCGCGAACCTAAGGTATGCCACGGTGTTTTTCCTGACGACATTACTTTATCGTCCAACTTCATTCTGACTGCTTCCTCCCAAACCTCCTGATACGTCAAGGGTTGAGCAGATTGTCTAAGAACTTCTTCTGCAAGGTCAAGAAAAATATAACTCATAACTCCTCATCAATCAATTAAAATAGAAACGTCCCCACAAAAATCCCCGTGTTCAACATAAATCCTTTTCCACTCACATCGCTCGGTACGTTGATGACATCATAGTTGTTATCCAATTTCCAATTTCCCCCGCTCATTCCGACATAACTTACACCAACACGAAAACCAATCCATCGCAACAACGCATACTCGACATTTATTGAAGGTTGATACACAAAAAATGTTCCCTCTAACTGACGGGAATATTCATTTGTAGGTTGATTACTTCCATATTCCGTCCACAAGTTATTCCATATTTTCGTGTCAAGTTGATTTTTTGTCATTTTAATTCCAACGCCGCCGCCGCCAAGCGTTACACCAGCTACAACGTCCAAACGCGGTACAACCGGAAATGTATATTCAATCGTTACTCCACCATAGCCGACATTATATTCAATATCCCTTCTCGTGTTTGAGTTCGGGTCAAGCGCTTTCGATTTTCTCGTTCCGCTTAATCCCATTCCGCCGATGCGAAGATTCTCAACCAGCATAACATAACCGTAACCCTGTCCTCCATATAACATCATCGCCCTATCGTCGAGCGGAGCGGCATTTGCATTTTTCAGGAATTGATTAATCGGGTCAACATCGAGAAACAGCCAACTTGGAGTGAAACCACCCGCGCCGCCGAGTTTATTAACTTTTGAACGTTTGGGTGGAAGTAATTCTTCCTCCTCCTCTTGTTCCTGTGCGATGATACATGTTGTTGTCAGAATGAATAACAGTGAAAGTAAAAGTAATAATCGTTTCATGAAATAATCCTTGTTTGATTGTTTGGTATTTGCCGAAAAATGTATGAAAATATGAGGTGAGTTCAAAACAATTTTGAAAAATCAATAACGAGGAACCAATGCATCAACCGTTCGAGACCATTCATCAATTCCGCCTTCGAGATTGATAACATTTTTAAAACCGGAACCTTTCAGGAATTCTACCGCCCTCGCGCTTCGTATTCCATGATGACACATCACAACAATTGTTTTATCATTCGGAAGTGAATCAAGATGCTGAGCCAGTGTTGATAACGGAATCAACACTCCACCGATGTTACAGATACGATACTCATACTGCTCACGGACATCAAGGAGAAAAACGTTGTTCTCCTTCTTCATCAGTTCGTTTAGTTCTTTCGGACTCATTTCATTCTTATGTTTGATATTGTTTGAGGAAGGACTGCAAAATTCTTCGTAGTCAATCAGTTTTCTTATTGTCGGATGCTCACTGCACACCGGGCAATCAGAATTCTTTTTAATGTGGAGTTCCTGAAATTGCATTTGTAATCCATCAAACAGAAGCAACCGACCGATGAGCGGGACACCGCAACCGAGAATCAATTTCATCGCCTCTAACGCCTGCAACGTACCGATTACTCCGGGCAATGCACCAAGCACTCCACCCTCTGCACAATTCGGAACCAACTCAGGAGGCGGCGGACTTGGATACAAGCAACGGTAACATGGACCTTTTTCAGCATGAAACACACTCACCTGTCCATCAAACCGGAAAATACTTCCATAGACATTCGGCTTCTTCAACATCACACACGCATCATTGACGAGATAGCGAGTCGGGAAGTTGTCAGTTCCATCAATCACAACATCATAAGTACGAAGTATTTCCAATGCGTTTTCCGGTGTCAGTCGAAATGGAAACGTTTCAACCTGAACGTTAGGATTTATTTGTCTGATTCTCTCACGCGCAGATTCAATCTTCGATTGACCGATACTATCAGTCGAGTGAAGAATCTGCCGTTGTAAATTCGTCACATCAACGACATCGAAATCAACAATGCCAAGTGTCCCGACTCCAGCCGCCGATAAATACAATAATGCGGGAGAACCGAGACCGCCTGCACCGACAACTAATACCCGCGCAGTTTTTAGTTTTTGTTGACCTTCTTCACCAACCTCGGGCATTACAATATGCCTTCCGTAACGACGAAGTTCTTCCTGAGAAAGCATCACAGCCATTGTATAAACTTTCTCTGTTTGGTATATTGATTGACCATTTTTCTTGTTATGAAATCGTACTTCTTATTTTTTCTTTTACTGTTTTGTACATCTATATCTTTCACACAGGAAGATACGGAAAAAAATCATTTGGTGTTCTTTCCGTCGGGATTGAATTTCATGCCGTTCAAAGCAAACGTAGCAGAAGCACGAATCGGCGTCTTTAAGTTTACCGAAACAGAAGAAATGAAAGTTGATATCGGCAACACCGTTGATGTGTTTGGTTATGACATTCCCTTATCAAATATCAAACTGCGGGTTGGAGCCGATTTTTTTGCTTACGCATTGACAACCGGCGCACAGGGTTTGCGACTGCAAATTGATGCAGTGGATGGTTTCTTTGGCGGCAATATCTCATTTTCTCAAACTACAGATTCAAACATCATCTTGCAGTCACGACTTCGCATTCTTCATCGAAGCGCACACCTCGTGGACGGGCATTATGTTACTCCAACTCACTCATGGATTGATAATCTTGAACCAATTCCCTAC
>JACPVN010000593.1 GCA_016191715.1 Ignavibacteriota bacterium
TTTCAACAACCATCTCAAATGTTTTCTGAAGTGTTAGTCCGTTTCTTAACGCGACTTCGGAACTCATTTGAATTACGGGACCATCCGCAACCGGGTCGGAGAAGGGAATGCCAAGTTCTATTACATCCGCACCGGCATTTGCAAGTTCAACAACAAGCGGAACTGTTGTTTTTAAAGTTGGGAAACCGGCGGTGATGAAGATGGAGAGAGCTTTGCTGTTGTTTCCTTGTGGCCTGCTTAAGTACATTAACATTTTTATTTAATAAGAATGAGTTTTTTCATTTGGGAAAAGTTACCTGTTTCGAGGCGATAGAAGTACATACCGCTTGATTGATTTTTGGCATCCCATGTAGTTATGTGATAACCCGCTGACATTTCCTCATTTACCACCGTCGCGATTTCCTTTCCCAAAAGATTGAAAATTTTCAACAAAACATAACTGGATTTTGCCAGAGCAAAGCGAATGTTTGTTGATGGATTGAAAGGATTGGGATAGTTTTGTTCAAGTAAAAATTCATTTGGGAGTGGTTTTTCGTTCACACCAAGTTCACCTGTGGTTGGGGAATAAGATGCACCCAAATCTTGTAGGTTCGAGTTCGCACCTGACAGCGGATACACCGTATTATAATCATATCGACCAATGTAAATGTCAGGGCTGGTTCCTTTGCTTCCTGATCGGTTACTGGAGAAAACAAAGTGCTCATCATCAACTGGTGATGCATCTGCGTATTCTACTCCGTTCTCATTGATTGGCAACTTCATGGTATCTCCTGATACGATGTTATAATTGTAAATCTTGTCATACAGATAGGTAGCAGATTCCCAACGAGTATACAGAATATTGTTGGCGTCTCGATAGATAGGGTAGTATTCTTGAATTCCAGAAGTTGCGATGAGAGCATTAGGCGAAGTACCGTTAGCATTCATCCACCAAATATCAGCAGTTGATTTTTTTTCTGACCAATAGACTATCTTTGAACCATCTGGTGAATAATTTGGTCCAGACTTTTCGTCAGAGGTAAACGTCAATTGTGTTTGAGAACTTCCATCCACATTCATTTTCCAGATTTGACCTTCTCGTTTCCAAACAATCTTTAAACCGTCTGGTGAAAATTTAGGATCTTCATCGATTGTACCAATATTGGGAGTTAAATTGGTTAATTGACTTCCTGCTAAATCGTATAAGTAAATATCAAGATTAGTTCTTTTCCTGTGCCAATAATTTTCGGATGCATCAAATTCAATATCTGATGCCTTACTTTGTGGCACTGCCATGAAAACCAATTTTGATCCGTCAGGTGAAAAGTGTGGATTCATAGCACTGACAACAGACAATGACGAGGTAATATTCTGCAAAGTCGCAGAGCCTATATTATAGATAAAGATATTTCCATCAGTATCGTTACCCGTAGCTGGCACAGCCATATATTTGCTATATGAATGGTATGCAACTCGACCAGAAATAGTGAGTGGCGTTTGTTGAACGGTAAAGTTTCGGTCATAACTGTCAAGCCATGTGCTGGAACCACACGTTGCTGTCCACGCTGCTGCTCGTGCTGTATAAGTTCCGCTACCCAAGCCTTCTGGTGTTAAGTAGGGAAAATATCCTGATGTTGAATTTCCAGGGTCAACCGTTGTAGTGGTCTGGCATCCCAAATCAGCGAGCCTTGTAGAGCCTTCCCAAATTTCTCCTCCAATGCCAAAGGTGCGGGAGTCATTACCAGTGTTCGTTACTGTGTAGTTGACATTGATTGAATTACCAGCAACGATGGTTCCTATGCTGGCAACGGTAATGGTAGCAGCAGTGATAGGAACTGGCTCGGTATAAAAATCCCACACAGGTCCCCACGTGATACCGCCTTTATGATCATCGGCTTTAACCTGCCAGTAATAGTGTGAGTTGTAGTCTAATGTGCCAGGGTCTGCAAATGAACCAGTTGCGTCGTTTTTGATTACGATATCAGGTGTCGCATCATTCTTCTCAAAGTAGACAGTGAAATAAAGTACATCACCATCAGGATCAGAAGCAGTCCAATCGAGATCAGAGTTAACAGAAACACTGTTTGCACCGTCGGACGGAACTTCGTTGCTTGGTGTGTTCGGCGCAACGTTGTATGTATAAGTAACCCACAATTCAAAAAAATCGATATATCCAACATCGCCAGTTGCAAAATCCTGAACTACCAAATACCAAGTCTGGTTCGGAGAAGCACCGTTCCAAGTGGTGAGATTGTCACGCGTTTCTACGATGTCGTCAGCACTTCCACCTTCTCTGTTTTTGAGGATGAAGTCATGCCATCCACCATTATAATAAGCTGTCAACCACACCTTAAGGTCACCGATAAATGTATGGCGGATCTCATAATAGATTTTAATTTTTGTAATTGTTGCATTTGCTGGTGCACCGGTTAATAGCAAATCACTATTAACTGAAGACCCATTATCGGGAATATTGTAGTTGTGTGGATTATAGTCGTTGAGTGTTCCCGTTTCTGTCAAGGTCTTTGGCATTGCGACAACCGTAATAGTAGTTTTTTGTGCATGAATAGTAAGCGTATATGAAATCAACATAACGCTTATTTGAAGAAAACCAGTTAGTGATCGCATAGCAAACTCCTATATAATGTGTTTTTCATATACCTCCATTATCGTTGCCAAATCCTTTTCCCCCCGTCCCGAAAGATTCACAACAACAATTTCATTTTCACTCGTCTTTGGCATCAAATATTCAAGATACGCAAGCGCATGAGCAGATTCGAGCGCGGGGAGGATACCTTCGAGTTTTATGAGTTCATGAACGGCTTTCAATGCTTCATCATCTTTAATAGAAACATATTGAACTCGTCCTGTATCTTTCAGATAACTGTGTTCAGGTCCGACTCCGGGATAATCAAGTCCCGCGGAAATTGAATGAGCGGGAATAACTTGCCCGTCTTCATCTTGCAAAATGTAACTGAACGAGCCGTGAAGCGCGCCCGGTTTTCCGGCGGTAAGTGTTGCGGCGTGCTTGCCTGTTTCAACTCCATGTCCAGCCGCTTCAACACCAATTATCTTCACAGTATCATCCTGAAGGAAATCATAAAACAGTCCAATGGAATTACTGCCTCCGCCAACACATGCAACCAAATAATCGGGCAAGCGATGTTCTTTCTCCACCATTTGTTGCTTCGTCTCTTTTCCAATCACCGATTGAAAATCTCTCACCATCATCGGATACGGATGCGGGCCAACGACAGAACCAATTACATAAAACGTATTCCGAACATTCGTTACCCAATCTCTCAGCGCCTCGTTGATTGCATCTTTCAATGTTCCTGTCCCGGAACTGACAGGACGAACTTCTGCGCCAAGCAATCTCATTCTCGTGACGTTAATTTCCTGTCGTTGCATATCTTCAGTACCCATATAGACGATGCACTCTAATCCCATCATCGCCGCTACGGTTGCCGTAGCGACTCCGTGTTGTCCCGCGCCAGTCTCAGCAATGATTCTCGACTTGCCGATTCGTTTCGCAAGCAGAATTTGTCCGATGGTGTTATTGATTTTATGTGCGCCTGTATGACAGAGGTCTTCACGCTTCAGATATATTTTTGTTTTTCCGAATTTCTGTGTTAATCGCTCAGCGAAATAGAGAGGAGTCGGACGACCAACATAGTTTTTTAGTAAGTCATTAAATTTATTTTGAAACTGTTCATCATGTTTGATGGAATTGTACGCATGTTCCAATTCAAACAGAGCAGACATTAATGTTTCAGGAACAAATCGGCCGCCGTACTTTCCAAAGTGACCGGAGGAATCAGGGAGAGTATTACTCATCGAGTTATTGTCCTGTTCATAATAGGAGCGAGTTGTTGCAACTGTTCCAACAATAATTTCATTTTTGATGGCTTAAGCGATTGGTAACCGTCCGACAAAGCGGTTTCGGGATTGTGGTGTACTTCAATCATCAAGCCATCCGCGCCGGCGGCAACCGCGGCGAGCGACATTGGAATCACTCCTTCCCAAACCCCGATGCCATGGCTCGGGTCAACGATGATGGGGAGGTGAGAAAGTTTCTTCACTATCGGGACGGCGTTCAAATCGAGCGTGTTGCGTGTTGCGGTTTCAAATGTTCTGATGCCGCGCTCGCACAAGATAACATTCGGGTTGCCGCCGTTCAAAATATATTCTGCCGCCATCAGCCATTCTTCAATTGTAGCAGAAAGTCCGCGCTTGAGAAGCACCGGTTTTGATTGCGCACCGACTGCTTCAAGCAGGGAATAATTCTGCATGTTCCTCGCCCCGATTTGCAGTACATCCGCACATTCCGAAACGAGCGGAAGTGTTTCGGTATCTTTCACCTCCGTAACGATTTTTAATCCGGTAACAGTCCGTGCGTCTTGAAGATATTGCAACGCTTCCTGCTTCAAACCTTGAAATGCGTAGGGAGAAGTGCGCGGCTTGTACGCTCCGCCGCGAAGAAATTTTATTCCAAGTTCTTTCAATATTCCTGCGGTGTCAATAATTTGCTGACGACTTTCTACCGAGCAAGGTCCGGCTATGATAGTGAGTTCATTTGAACCGATACTCTCATTTCCTATTGGTACTGTTGTCTTCGTCGCTTTGAAATCTTTGCTTGCGAGTTTGTACGGTTTTGTAACCGGAATCGCATCAAGAACACCGGGAAGATTGAGAAAGAGTTCGGGGTCAATCTTACCGCGGTTGCCTGTAATGCCGAGCGCAATGCGCGCTTCGCCGGGAATTTCGTGTGTCGCGTAGCCGAGACTTAATATTTTTTCTTTGACCCGCTCAACGTCGGAGCGCGGCGCGTCTAATTTCATGAGGATAAGCATTTTTTCTAATCTATTTTAATTGTCAATTGTGAACAGTGAATTGTGAATGGTCAATCACAACATTGACAATTGATAATTTGCAATTCACCATTGACCATTATTCTTCTTTTCCAAATTTACTCAAGTTATCAAACAATAGTTTGATTTTATGATGGTCCTTCTTTCTCGGAACAAGTTCGACTCCGCTGTTTACATCAACAGCGAACGGTTGAACCGCGTGGATTGCTTCACAAATGTTTTCCGGGTTTAATCCGCCGGCGAAGACAAGACGGTGAATCTTTTTTAGTTCCTGTGCAATCGAATAATCAGCATGTGTTCCTGTGCCGCCGTACATGCCATTGTTAGAGCCATCAAGCAATGCGGCGGATATTTTATATTCCTTAGATTGATTTACTTCATCATGCTTTGTCAGGCGAAATGCTTTCCACACTTCAACCGAAAAATCTGAACAATCATCAGGAGATTCATCTCCGCTTAGTTGAATTATTTTGATGTTTGTTTCCCGAATTGTTCGTTCGATAGTTTCTCGTTTCTCGTTAACGAAAACTCCGACGGGCAGCGCGCTCGACGGCAGATTTCTGATAATCTCTCTCGCTTTCGATGGATGGATGTAGCGAGGACTCTTTTCATAAAAGATAAATCCTAAGTAGTTCGCTCCGGCAGTTGCACAAAAAAGAGCATCAGCAAAGTTTGTTATGCCGCATATTTTTACAAGCGAGTTCATGAAATTTTAACCGCAAAGTTCGCGAAGGAGGCGCAAAGTTCACAAAGCATTCGAAAGACTTTCTATCAATTGTTTCAATGCAAGTCCGGGCTGTTTTGATTTCATAAAATATTCACCAATCAAAGCGGCGTTAATGCCTGCAGTTTGTAATCGTTTTAAATCAGCAGATGATTGAATCCCGCTCTCACTTACTAACGTAATATCGTTCGGGATGAATTGTGATAATTCAATTGAATGGTTGATGTCAATTGTCATCGTTCTCAAATCTCTGTTATTAATACCGATAAGTTTCATTGAATCGAAA
>JACPVN010000594.1 GCA_016191715.1 Ignavibacteriota bacterium
GTTAACTGCAATCGGCGGTTCTGCCCCTGATTTGAATGTTGCCGAAGAAATTCAGTCAAACAGTTTCAAAATCGCCGGCGGTAAACCGAATATGAAAGTCTCTTGGCAGGTTACAGGCATTCGACAAGACACATTCGCCAAAGCTAATCCTGTCAAGATTGAAGAGATGAAACAGGAATCCGAACGTGGGAAAACAGAAATCACGTTCGACGCTCCGAACGAGAAGTAGAAAGGAGTTTCTCTATGAAACGGATTATTTATACACAAATTATACTGTATATGTTTGTTGTAGTTTCTTATGCACAGGAAGTTCAACATCCATGGTCAGTCATTGATAAAGGAAGCGGACGTTCAAGCGACGGCGAATTGCAATTGCTCACCTCTCTCGGACAAACGGCTGTCAGTCGTGCAACTTCTACAAACTTCTTTCTTGATGGAGGGTTCATGCCCGGAGTTCGAGACACAACAAATGCAACGGTCAAACTTGCTATAACGGTAACCTCCGGTTGGAACATCGTCTCAGTTCCGTTGCATGTTGAAGACGCAAGAAAGACTTCTCTTTATCCTTCAGCAACTTCTTCTGCGTTCGCGTTTGAAGACGGTTATTTAGCGCGTGAGTCGTTATCTGTCGGAAAAGGGTATTGGTTGAAGTTTCCATCTCAAAAAACTATGACAATCGTTGGTCTGCCAACCGCAACTGAAACAATTGACGTCGTTGAAGGATGGAATTTGGTTGGCTCGATAAACTCTGCACTTAATGTCACTTCGATAAGTTCAATACCTTCGGGAATTGTCACTTCCGAATTCTTTGCTTTCTCCGGTGGATATATTACTTCCAATACAATCGAGCCGGGAAAAGGATATTGGGTGAAGGTGAATCAGGGCGGACAGTTAATTCTCTCATCATCAACTGCCATATCGAAGAATACAATTAGAATTACTCCAACGAATGAAATGCCACCACCCGCACCGGAGACCGAAACCTCAAACCCGAAACCCCAAACCTTCAGTCTGAATCAGAATTATCCCAATCCGTTCAACCCATCAACGGTAATACGATACGAGTTACCCGTAGATTCGTGGGTAAATCTGAGCGTGTATGATGTTCTCGGAAAAGAAGTCGCTACATTAGTTGAGGGCTTACAGGTTTCAGGGTACAAGTTTGTCATATGGAATGCGTCGGAATTTCCAAGCGGAATGTATTTTGTAAAATTCAACGCATCATCAAATGATGGCAAGGATGGATTTACTGAAGTAAAACGGATAATGCTTTTGAAATGAGGTGAAAAATATTTTATCAAAGAACTATTTTTTCTTGGCTAATTCAAAAAATCTTCGTATCCTTACAGCAGATGAAATCTCAATCTAACAATATGGTAGCGACGTATTCGTGGTGCTGGTCTTACTGGTATCGCGCAACGCGACTATTTGGTGGAAAGAGAATGGCATAATAACAACTCCTATAAAATGTTGAACCCTTCTTGGAACACCAAGAGGGGTTTTTTATTTTACACCTATGACTTTCGATGAATTTGAAATATTAGCACGAACGTACAATGTTATTCCGGTCAGCAAATCATTACTGGCTGATACGTTGACGCCCGTCTCTGCATATTTGCGCTTGAGAAAGGAGAAGGAGAGTTCCTTCCTGTTCGAAAGCGTTGAAGGCGGAGAACGAATTGCGCGGTATTCGTTCATCGGCAAACATCCTCTTGTTACATTGAAATGTAAAGAGAGAACAACTTGGATTTCGGAAAATGGGACGACCGTTGAATCAAACGAAAACTTCTTCGATATCATTCAGGCAATAATTAGTAAATACAAACAACCTACACTTCCGCATCTCCCCCGCTTCCGCGGCGGATTGGTCGGCTTCATCGGTTACGATGCAATTCGTTTTGTCGAAAAGATTCCTGCTTCCGTTGCTGAAAATTCAAAAATGTTTGATAATATTCTCTCTCTCTACACAACAGTTCTTGCATTCGACCATCTCAAGCACCAAATTATTATTATCGTCAATGTCGTTGTGAACACGAATGAATCGTTACTCGAACAATACAACAATGGCTTGAATCAAATTGCAATACTCGAATCTCAACTTCGGGACATAACTCGTGACTCACATGAGTTCCATTCAGATTCCGGCTCACTGAAGCATGAAACCGAAAATGAACAATTTCTTTATTCGGTTGAACAAGCGAAACATTACATTCAAGAGGGGGATATTTTTCAGGTTGTTCTCTCGCAACGTTTCTCAACTTCGTATCAAGGGGACTTGTTCAACGTCTATCGTGCGTTGAGAATCGTCAATCCTTCTCCCTATTTGTATTATTTATCGTTTGATGATTTCACTGTGATTGGTTCATCGCCGGAGATACTTGTGCGGGTGGAAAACGGAATGACAGAAGTTTATCCAATTGCAGGAACACGAAAGCGCGGCAACACAGACGAAGAAGACAAACGGCTTGAGGCAGAACTTCTCGCCGACACGAAAGAACGAGCCGAGCATATCATGCTTGTTGATTTGGGGAGAAACGATTTGGGACGCGTGTGTGAAGTCGGCACAGTCAAAGTTGACCAACTGATGTTTGTGGTTCGGTACTCTCACGTCATGCACATTGCATCGCGTGTTACGGGAAAAGTCACTGAAGGAAAATCGTGTGTTGATGTTTTGAAAGCAACATTTCCTGCCGGAACGGTGAGCGGCGCGCCGAAAATCCGTGCAATGGAAATTATTGATGAACTTGAACAAACTCGGCGCGGTATTTATGCAGGCGGAGTCGGCTATTTTGATTTTTCGGGGAATATGGATATATGTATTGCCATTAGAACTATGTTTGCCACAAACGATACAATCTACCTACAGTCGGGTGCAGGCATCGTCGCAGATTCCATTCCCGAACTTGAGTATCAAGAGACAATCAACAAAGCGCAGGCGCTTGTTGAAGCATTGAAACTTGCTGAAGGAACAATGCCATGATTCTCCTGATAGACAACTACGATTCGTTCACATACAACCTCGTTCAACTCATCGGGCAAATCAGAACTGACATTCAAGTCGTTCGCAATGATAAAATCACGGTGAGCGAAATGAAACAAATGAATCCTGAACGCATCGTCATTTCTCCCGGACCGGGACGACCGGAAAATGCCGGAATCTGCATTCAAGTCATAAAGGAACTTGGTAGAACTATTCCGACACTTGGCGTTTGTCTCGGTCATCAGGCAATTGGATGCGCGTTCAACGGAACAATCACCTACGCGCCAACACTCATGCACGGAAAAACATCAATGATTCTTCATCAAGGAGAAGGAATTTTTCGCTCCATCGAAAATCCGTTTGAAGCAACGCGTTATCATTCACTCGTGATTGCGAAAGAGAATTTCCCGAAAGAATTACTCATCACTGCAACAAGTGAGGATGGAATTATCATGGGTGTTCGTCATAAAGAATTTCCGATTCAGGGAATTCAATTCCATCCCGAGTCTGTTCTGACAAAAGTCGGCTACAAATTATTATCAAATTGGTTTGAGTTATGAAAGAATATGTTCAAAAAGTTTGCAATGAAAATCCTCTTAGTCATAAAGACGCCTACAAGGCATTGAGTATCATCATGGAGGGAGGAGCAACTGATATTCAGATTGCAGCGTTTCTGGTCGCCTTAAAAACAAAAGGTGAAACCGCATTTGAAATTTCCGGCTTTGTCGAAGTGATGCGTGAAAAAGCAATTCGTATCAATGTTGATGACACGAACGCAATTGATATGTGCGGCACAGGCGGTGACGGTTCGATGACATTCAACATTTCGACTGTTGCTTCCATCGTTGTTGCCGGCGGCGGTGTTACTGTCGCAAAGCACGGCAACCGTGCAGTTTCAAGTTTAAGCGGAAGTGCAGGAATACTGAAAGCCCTTGGTGTAAACATTGAATTAGAGGTTCCGAAAGTTGAAAAGTGCGTCAACACTGTTGGTATCGGATTTTTGTACGCGCCGCTTTTTCATCCCGCCATGAAGTATGTTGCTAAAGTTCGTTCCGAACTTGGAGTAAGAACCGTCTTCAACATTCTCGGACCGCTTACAAATCCGGCAGCAGTGAATCGGCAATTACTCGGAGTTTTCAGTAACAAGGTTTCTAAAAAAATAACCGACGTGATGACATCCCTGAAACCTGAACATGTTTGCGTTGTTCATTCTCTTGATGGATTGGATGAAGTATCTCTCGGAGCGAAAACAGTCGTTCGGGAAATCAAAACGAAAACAGCGCCTCGCCTTTTTGAAATTGAGCCATCAATATTGGGGTTGAATCAATCACCCCCTTCATCCGTTCGGGGAGATTCGCCTGAAGAAAATGCGAAAATTGCATTGAATATTCTTCAAGGTGAAAATAGTCCGTACAGAGATTATGTTGTGGCAA
>JACPVN010000523.1 GCA_016191715.1 Ignavibacteriota bacterium
CGAACCGTTGCGTCTGATCGAAATCCGGGGAAGCGGTATTCGTCCAATAATCTTTTCTTTTTTGACATAGAGAAATCATACTACTTTTTCCTCACACATAAAAATCCTCTAACACGTCCTCTTGCTTGAACTTATATCCATTCTCTACTCGCTTTTTACCCACACTATTACGCGATGACCCGATAAAAAATTTGTGTCTGTCGTTTGGGATAGTGAGCAATATGAAGATACAATATATTCGTCACGAATGAACTATAGTACCAACGCAGGAAATACTTGGAATGGTTATTTTAATATAGGCACTGACACTGGAAGCAGTCCAAGTGTATCTATTTCGAAGGGAACTATACATATTGTCTGGTGGAAATATCCTGACATTTTTTACATGAAAGGGAATTTTTCTCCTTCATGCTATCCTCCTCCGGAGAAATATGCTCTACTTCAAAATTATCCTAATCCATTCAATAACGAAACTACTATTGAATACGATGTACCAAGTAATAATACCGAAATTTCTCTCTTTATTTATAACATCCTCGGACAAGAAATTACCCGTCTCTTTGATAATGATATTCAAGAGTATGGACATCATCGGGTAATGTGGGATGCTACGGAGGTTTCAAGTGGAGTCTATTTTTATCGTCTTATCACGCCCACTTTTACAGAAACTCGAAAACTCATTTTACTAAGATGAACGATGATACAGGAACGCTCTCCGCCTCAAAGCAACGTACATTAAACATCACATTAACATCACAAAGCCCCCGCAAGGTTCGCTTTGTCCCAAAGAACACTATCTCCGGCAAGAGACATTTATGTTCGAGGAACATTTTGTTGTTCCTTGGAGGGCTTTGTGTTTCAATATATCTCCTTTGGTTTATTTAACCAATAATTCTACTGCAGGCACGAGGAAACTCTTCGGCTTGTTTTTCACAAACTCAATAACATAAGGACTATAATAATGAAACACTCTTTCAGTTCAATTCGACATTTAGGCAGTTGTCTTGCACTACTGCTTCTCTTCAATAACTTCTACGGTGTTGCACAAACGTGGCAATACTTAGGAGCGCAATACTCGGTTAACGTTACTTCCGATCTTGCCGTAGGATATTCAGGCGGTGTACGGACGATGTACCTTGCCGCACAGCAAGATGTTGTGATGAAATCAACCGGTTCAACTATAAGTTGGACAGAACTCTTACCTCCCAATCCCGACTTTGTTACGTGCTTATCCACAAATCCGGGAGTAGTGTACGTGAGTGACGCATTCGGAACAACTCCCGTTCAGAAAAGCACCGATGGCGGTACAACATGGAATGGGATAACTTCAGGGGTGAGCAATTCAGGTGTTACCCGTCTGGCTATTTCCAAGCAAAACCAAAACTTTCTTTACCTTGGATGCAAATCAGTAGATAACCAAGGGAATCCAGCTCTTTTACCTGTATTCTTTTATAGTACAAACAGTGGAAGTAATTGGGATTACGTCAACGGTTTTCCTCAGAACCATGAGATAACACGTATAGTGTTTGACGGCTACACTTCTGCAATCCATTATGTCGGAAGCAAGGGATCAGACGGAGGTGTAAGGAGAACGAATGATGGGGGTATCAGTTGGGCAATTAAAGTTTAAGGAATGGGAACAGATAATAACAAAATTACTGCGTTGGGTCATTACGCATCTAAAACCGTTAATCTCTTATATGCGGGAACTGACGACCCTACTCATGCCAACATTTATAAGTCAACAGATAAAGGCGAAAGTTGGACAACCGTCTATACAACCTCAGACGGAACGATCATTCGGGATATCAAAGTCAATAATCTCTTAACAGCTACGGTTTATGCAGCAACTTCCTCCGGTGTCGTGAAGACAACAAACGGCGGTACTTCATGGACATTCATGAACAATGGTTTAGGTGACCTTGATGTGAGAGCAATTTACCCGGACCCGAATACCAACAATCTTGTGTATGCCGGCACAGCGTCGAAGTTTTATTATAGTTCTGATGGCGGCAGTAATTGGATTGATGCAAGTACTGGAGCGGATATTGTAACGACGGGTGGGATGGCAGTGTATAATGATGATGTTTATACTATTGCCGGAACACAAACAGCAATTCTCGCCAGTAAACTTGCGAGCGGTGGCACAAACTGGCAGATACTTTCCAAACAATATCTTGGACCATCAAACTTCGCCGGAACGGATATGGTAATTGATTATTCAAATCCCAACCAGCTTTATACAGTAGGAAGACAAGGTAACAATCTTACAATTTTACAAAGTACAAACGGTGGTCAAACGTGGGTAAGTGGTCATACACACGTTGGTGCAAATGGTGCTTCATTTAATGCAGTTGCAATAGACCCAAATTCTTCCTCAAGAGTTTATGCCGTATCGCATTGGGATCGCATAGGAAATGGTTATACTGCAGAATTTTGGTTCACAACGAACAATGGAGTTACATGGAATACTCCCGTACCTCGATCCTACTCAGCAGATTACTACGCGGTCGCATACGATAAAAATTCAGGAACTCCGTCACAGGTGCTGTATGCCGGTGGATGGCAAGTACTGAACGACCTGGGCGGTCGTCTTGCCAATCCAAGTATTCACAAAAGCACTGATGGTGGTAATACTTGGTCTGTAACAATTTTACCGGGTCTCAATAGATGGGTTTCATCGTTTGCCATCGACCCGGTAAACCCACAGGTGGTTTATGCAAGCGCTGGCGTGGTGGTCTCTGGTACGGGTACAATCTTCAAAACAACAAATGGAGGAACAGGTTGGACAGCGCTTGCAAACCTACCATCTACAGGAAATCTGCACCGCATATATTCGTTAGTTCATGATCCTAAACACAGCAATATTTTGTACATGGCTGAAGAGGCTGACCCGAATGTTTGGAAAATATCAATGACTGCAGATGGTGGTCAGTCATGGTCAGTGCTTTCCAATGGTATTCCCTCAAATGTGAAAATCAATCATCTTGCATTCAAGTCTAATCTTGCAACTGGTGAACATCCTCAATACCTTTATGCGGCTACTGATGCAGGTGTGTATAAAATAGACTTAAACAGTACGCTTAACAGTAATGTCCTGGTTGAATGGAACATGTTAAGTGTCCCGGACGTGGTGAATAACTTTACAAAAACAACCGTGTGGCCCACATCAATTTCCGATGCTTCAAGATTCGACCCAACATGTCAGTGTTATGTAATAAGTCCAACACTTCAAAACGGTCCAGGTTATTGGATAAAATTCCCTTCGGCTCAATCAGTTTCATACACTGGCTGGGCTTTCAATTCTTATACAATGAACGTTACCGCTGGCTGGAATCTTATTGGTTCAATATCTAACTTGGTGCAAACTTCTTCCATCATACAGAATCCACCTGGCAACGTTATCTCATCTTTTTTCAAATACAATCAAGGTTATGTTCAAACCACACAAATTGATCCGGGATTAGGCATATGGGTGAACGTAGCACAAAATGGTACTTTGACACTTGTGAATTCATCGGCGAAAATAGAAAGCGGTGAAAATCAGTATGCAACGTATGATAAATTTACTATCACCGATTCTTATGACCACAAACAAGATTTGTATGTACGCAATTCCGCGCTTTATTTTTCGAAAGGAGAATCGTTTGATGAATTGCCACCCCCACCTCCTGATAGTGCATTTAGCGCCGGTTTCAAAACAAATCATTATGTGGAAAATGTTCATCCCTCAAAGGGTTCCACTCCACTTAACATTTCAGTTCGTGGCGCAGCATATCCTATCACGTTGAGTTGGGATATAAAATCCACAAATGGAATAAAATACAATTTTCCCAAAGACATAAATAAAGGAACAACAGCACTGACTGGAACTGGTCGTATAATTTTAGACAGTCCGAATGGGAAATTTATTCAACTTATTGCAGAAGCAGGTGAAGGGACGTTACCCCTTACATACTTACTGAAACAGAATCATCCCAATCCTTTCAACCCTACGACAACTATTAATTACCAACTTTCTGAAGATATTCATGTAAACTTGAAAATCTTCAACACGCTTGGTCAGGAAGTTGCAACGTTAGTTGATGAAGTTCAAAGTGCGGGATACAAAACTGCGCGGTTCGAAGCAGGCAGTTTGCCAAGCGGTGTGTATTTCTATCGCCTCACTGCCGTTCCTTTGTCAGGCTCAGGACAGGCGTTCACCGATATAAAGAAGATGTTGCTTGCGCGATGACGAACGTCAGTGGTAGGTAATCCCGTACTTTGGGGCTCCTTACAAAATAGTGTCTGCGTATTCTGTACTTGAGTAGTCAGTAAAAAGTAGTATCTCCCGCGGAATAAAAACTTCGCGGGAGAGTTTCATTTTTGAGTTGAATTGAACAGGAAGTTCTTATGTCTGACTGATAACCAAATCTTTAATCCGCCGGTACAATGTCGGCAGACTGATTTTTAATTCCTGTGCTGTTTGGTCTTTATCGAAACGATACTTGCGCAATACTGTCAGAATATACTGTCGTTCAAAATCGCTGAGTGCTGCTTGGAGTGATGTCTTTTCTCCCTGAATCGTTACCTCCGTTTCGTTGTGGAGAAATTCAGGCAAGTCGTTCATTGTGATAAAATCTCCTGAACAGAATATCACCGCACGCTCGATGATATTTTCCAATTCACGGATTTCTCCCTTCCATTCGTGTTGCATCAGCAGACGCATCACTTCGTTGTTCACTCCTTTGATGTTCTTCCGCATTTCTTTTTTGTATTTATCTACAAAATGTTCGACGAGCAGAGGAACATCCGCACGTCGTTCGGAAAGTGACGGAAGGTGAATCTCCACAACATTCAAACGGTAATATAAATCCTGTCTGAATCTTCCCGCCTCGACTTCTTTATGAAGTTCGCGATTTGTTGATGCAATAATCCGCACGTCAATCGAAACAGGAGTGGAAGTTCCGACCGGTGTAATTTCCCTCTGCTCAATTGCGCGAGGCAATTTCACCTGAAGAATTAAGGGCATCTCACTGATTTCATCAAGCAACAACGTTCCTCCGTCCGACGCTTTGAAGTAGCCGACCTTATCCGCCACCGCGCCGGTGAACGACCCTTTTTTGTGTCCGAATAATTCGCTCTCAATCAGCGTTTCAGGAATCGCTCCGGCGTTGACTGCGATGAACGGTTTCTCTGTTCTTCTGCTCGTGTAGTGAATAGCCCGGGCGACAAGTTCTTTTCCAGTTCCGCTTTTGCCGGAAATTAACACCGTGCTGTCCGTCTGAGAAACCTTCTGAATAATATCAAACACTTTCTTCATCTCCGGACTTTTTCCCACAATTTTTGAAAAATCATAATCCCTGCTCAGTTCTTTTCTGAGATATTGATTTTCGAGCGCGAGTTTTTTATGGTCGAGCAAGCGATGAATCTTCACCAGCAACTCATCGAACTCGATGGGCTTGAGGATGTAATCGCTCGCTCCTTTTCTCAGCGCGGCGATCGCGGTTTCGAGCGAACCGTACGCAGTGATGATGACAACTAACGCCTGCGGATTGATGTGCATGACATGGTCGAGGAGTTCAATCCCTTTCATCTCCGGCATTTCCAAATCGGTAATCACCAAATCGTACGATTCGGTAAGCAATTTGTTGTACGCTTCCTTTCCGTTCGCCGCTTCGGTAACTGCAAACCCTTCTTTCTTCAAAATAAATGAAATGGATTCGCGAATGATTTTTTCATCGTCAACTACTAAAATTCTGTCTGCCATAATTGTTCCTGTTTACCCTAAATCTGAATGAAGCGGAAGCAAGATGGTGAAGGTCGTTCCTTCGCCCTCCGTACTTTCTACGCTGATATTTCCTTGAAAACTTTTAATGATGCCGTAACTGACCCACAAGCCGAGTCCGGTTCCTTCGCCCACTTTTTTTGTCGTGAAGAACGGCTCGAATATTTTCGGTAATAAATCTTCCGAAATTCCTTTGCCTGTATCTTTGATAGTCACCACGGCGTGTTCGTTCTGTACGAAGGAGGCAACGGCAATTTCCTTCTGTTTGATTTTTCCGAACCGTTCCGGCGATTCCGAGTTAATCGCATCAACCGCATTGATAATGATATTGATGAACACCTGCTCAACCTGGTCAGGGACGAGCGGCAAGTGCGGAAGATTTGCATCGAGCGAAACCTTGAACGAAACTTCCTTCGCCTTTCTTCCGACGCGCACAATCTCTACCGCTTCGTGCAGTCCTTTGTTTATGTCGGTCATCTGCACCTCGTACGATGAACGGCGTGAGAAATCCACGAGGTCACGGATGATGCGCGAGATGCGAGTAATCTGACTTTTTATCAGTTCCAACTTTTCCTGCGTGAACTCATCTTGCGTCGTTCGTTGAATCACCTGAACGAGCGAAGAAATCGAAGTGAGCGGATTGCCGACTTCGTGCGCAATTCCCGCTGCCAGCAACCCGATGCTTTCCATCTTCTGCGCATGAATGAGTTGTTGTTCAAGTTGTTTCTGCTCGGTGATATCGCGATGGACGCCGAAGTATCCGACAATTGTTCCATCGTTATCTATGATGGGAGAAATGAGCAACTGTGTGAACAGCGGATCCCCGTTTCGTCTCCTGTTCTCAATTTCTCCGACCCACACTTTCCCGGACGTAATCGTCTTCCACATTTTATCCCAGAATGCTTTCGGATGTTTTCCGCTTCCGAACACTTTCGGATTCCTTCCGAGTAATTCTTCTTTTGAGTATCCCGACGCTTTTTCGAATGCCGGATTCACATAAATCATATTGCCGTTCTGGTCAGTAATCTCGACAGGATTCACAGTGTAATGGGCAATATTGGAAAAACGCAAAAGGTCGAGTTCGCGGCGTTTCTCTTCCGAAATATCCCGCGCAATCAACACACAATAATACTTTCGTGAACGTCGGTTCGTGGGATAACGGCGCAATGTCATGTCAACATCAACCGTCACTCCATCACAGGAAATCAACTGCGTTTGTGTTTTGATTGTCTTGCCGGATGCAAAACAATCTTCGATAAGCGTACGCAATTTTGACTGCTCGTCCGCACAACAGAGTTCATAAAACGAAAAATCGAGCAGTTGCTTTTCATCTTTGTTGAACGTTGAACACGCGTGAAGATTCGCCTCGCACACGGTTCCATCCGACGAGACGATAAGAATAATATTCGGAGTTAAGTCAAGCAGTTCGCGCGGAATTATTTCCCGCATGGTTGTACGACGGGATTTTGTTCGCTGGCGGAGAAAAGAACCCTGTGTTTTTGATTCAGTCATGTAGATTATCGTTTCTTGTATCGGTTCGGCTTGATTTGCTCAAATCCGACCGATAGTATTGATTTGTGTTGCTAATCTACACAATCCGCGCAAACTTATCAAACAGTTTTTGAATACAACGATTGCGTTTTCGGCTTCTCGGAAAGATACGCATCGAAACACATCGCGATGTTTCTCAGGAACAATCGTCCGTCATTGGTAATGATAAGCGCATCCGGCGTGGCGATGAGTAAGCCATTTTCAATCAACGAATCCAACTTGAGCAATGATGAAGCAAAATAGTCATCGAACGTAATTCCGAATCGCGAGTCCACTTCATGCTTTTGCAACGATAAATCACACATGAGTTTCATAATGACATGCTTTCGAATCACATCATCCTTTGTCATCTTGTAGCCGACGTGCGTTGCAAATTCTCCATCGCCGATTGCCTGATAATACGCATCGAGCGTTTTTGCATTTTGCGCGTAGGTCGTTCCGAAATGACTGATGGAAGACATTCCGAGTCCGTACAAATCCGAACCTGCACGAGTCGAGTAACCCTGAAAATTTCGACTGAGCGTTTTCGATTTCTGCGCAATCGTCAACTCATCATCCGGTTTTGCAAAGTGATCCATCCCGATATACACGTAGCCCGCATCGGTCAGTTTATCAATCGTTAAAGCAAGGATTCCCAACTTCGTTTCGGGCGAAGGTAAATCTTCGGCGTGAATCAGTTTCTGTTGTTTCTTCAGCCATGGAACGTACGCAAAATTATATACGGCAACCCGTTCGGGAGAAATTTCAATCAGTTTATCAAGCGTTTCGGAAAACGATTCGATCGTCTGTAGCGGAAGCCCGTAAATCAAATCAACATTCAGACTGGAAAATCCCAACTCGCGGCTCCACGCAATCGCCTGCCGCGTGATGAACTCGCTCTGGTTTCTGTTCACCGCTCTCTGCACTTTCGGATTGAAATCCTGCACGCCAAGACTGATCCGATTGAACCCGACATCACGCAATGCATGAAGGTGGTTGAACGTCAACTCACGCGGGTCAACCTCAACACTGATTTCCGCATCCACTTCATACTGAAACGCCCCCATGATGTGCGTTCCCAAATTCCGGATTTGCGCGGGAGAAAGAAATGTCGGTGTTCCTCCGCCCCAATGGAGTTGTACAATGTTCCGTTCTTCATTGAGCAACGGAGCGAGAAGGTTAATTTCTTTTTTGAGATGAACAAGATATTCGTCGAGATGTTCGCGATTCCGCGTAATCATCGTCGTACAGCCGCAGAAGTAACAGAGCGAATCGCAGAACGGAATGTGGAAATAGAGGGAAACATTATTCCCGTCGGGTTGCTTTTCGACCTGTAGGATTTCGGATTGGTACTGTGTGGAAGTAAACTCCGGTTTGAATACAGGTGCGGGCGGGTAACTTGTATAGCGCGGTCCGCTTGTCTCGTATTTTTGAATCAGTTTGATTATTCGGCTATCCATATCTGTGATACCTTTGGTAGAACGGTTTTTTGATGATACATGGGGTAAACGGAAAATTGTTCTTCATTAGAGGGCAAAGGTTATGCCATGTCATTTTCGTCATCTCTTTCAATTACAAGCAGTTTTGATAAATTCACCACGTTCTTACCATGGTATTTCTCAAGGTTGAGTTGGTGTGATGTGCTTATATCTACCTTGAGAATTGAAGATGTAAACAATGCTCCCGCGAAGATTCTTCTTGCGTGAGAGTGAACTACTCGTTATCACCATTTTCTGCCAGAGGCGGATAAAAAATTGATGTTATTCATTGGACATCTACTGTTTTGCAAGGGCAGAAGATACTGTGGCTGAGAGTTATTTTCAATTCTACAAGCCCGCAGCATTTTTATGAGTACGGGCTTCAATTCTGACCGGAGAGTCGGGGCTTCACGTTACTTAAAAAGCAATACCTTTTTTACATCTGTAAATGTTTGTTTTGTGTCCGGGGAAATATCGTACGCGTTGATTCTATACAAATACATTCCGTTCGGAAGGCGTGATGCATTCCATTTTACGAACCCGTAACCTGCAACCATGTACCCGTCAATCAGTGTCTCCATCTCTTGTCCGAGCATGTTGTACACTTTCAGATTTACCCATGAATCAACGGGGAAAGAAAGGAAATTTTTCTCTTCTCATTTGACCCTGCCGAACGTAATAATGAAAGAAATCAGATTTGATTACAATGAGTAAAGCAAAAAGCCAAGGTACAAGGTGAATTTTACAAGAATTTAAAGTGGAGAAGTTAGTTGTTGAACAATGCTAGCAATTTTTCCTTCATCTCATCCCGCACCAGCCGAAACACAGCCAACACTTCTTCTTCCGTTCCTCTCGCTTGTACCGGGTCATAAAACGGAATGTGGACGTTGTTTCCTTCGCCGAGCCAGACAGGGCAGAGTACGTCTCCTTCATCACAAACAGTGATAACAATATCGAATTTTTCTCCTTGAAATTCAGAAACTTCTTTCGAGCGATGATGGGAAATATCTATTCCGATTTCAGCCATAACTTTGATTGCATTGGGATTTACATACGTGGACATGTATCCCGCTGAGAACGCGTCAAAACGTTCACCAAGATAATGTCGCGCTAATCCTTCCGCCATCTGACTGCGGCAAGAGTTTGCGACGCAGAGGAAGAGAACTTTTAATTTCTGATTGCTGAATTCCTTGCCCGCCTGAGGCGGGTAAAATTGCTGATTCATGATGTAGGAGTGAGTTATTTGTGTGTTGAGAGTACAGGCAGGAAATATTTTTGTTGGAAGTATAACGCAACGTTTACCAAACTGATGAGAACAGGAACTTCAACAAGCGGTCCGATGACGGCGGCGAATGCTTCACCGGAATTAATTCCGAAGACGGCAACAGCAACTGCAATCGCAAGTTCGAAGTTGTTGCTTGCGGCGGTGAAGGAGAGCGTCGTGGTCTTCGAATAATCCGCGCCGATTTTCCTTCCCATAAAAAACGAAACAAGAAACATAATAATAAAATACAACACCAGCGGGATGGCAATGCGAACAACATCAAGCGGAATTTTTACAATGTATTCTCCTTTGAGTGAGAACATGACGAAGATAGTGAAGAGCAATGCTATCAACGTCAGCGGACTAATCTTCGGAATGAACTGCTTCTCGTACCAATTTTTCCCTTTGAGTTTGATGAACGAGAACCGGGAGGTAATTCCTACAATGAACGGGATGCCGAGATAGATGAAAACACTTTCAGCAATTTGTCCGATGCTGATGTTCACCGTGAACGATTTCAATCCCAACCATGAAGGAAGAACGGTGAGAAACACATACGCATACAATGAAAAGAACAAGACCTGAAAAATAGAATTGAAAGCAACTAAGCCCGCCGCGTATTCCGTGTCGCCTTTTGCAAGTTCGTTCCAGACAATGACCATTGCTATGCAACGCGCAAGTCCGATAAGAATAACTCCTGCCATGTATTCGGGATAATCCTGAAGAAAAACGATAGCGAGAACAAACATCAGGATTGGACCGATAATCCAGTTTTGCACCAGTGAGAGAGAAAGAATTTTGAAGTTTTTGAAAACATCTCCGAGTTCCTCGTACTTCACTTTTGCGAGTGGAGGATACATCATCAGGATGAGACCGATGGCGATGGGAATATTTGTTGTGCCGGAACTGAGCGAATCCCAGAAGCGGGCAATGTTCGGAAACAGAAACCCTGACAAGACACCGATAACCATTGAGAGAAAAATCCAGAGTGTTAGGTAACGGTCAAGGAAGCTCAGTCGTTTTGAAATGTTGCTCAAAGTATTTTGCTGAGGAGTTATGTGTCTTTATTATTCGCAGGAGGCAAGATACTATTGTTTTCGCTTCTTATCAAAAAGAAAAGAAGTGAAAATATATCGCTCACGATGATTCCGGATTCCCGATGGCACGGGAAGAACAACGGGACAAATTTTTTAAACAGTTTTGGATGTTGGACTTCTATACGGAAGCCGCAGGCGCGACTGTAAACGATGCAATTGTTTGTTTCAACATACTGCAATTCGTGATGTTGGTATAAACCGAGCACTCGCGGCATTCGTCGCTTTTACATTTCCAGTTTTTTCCGCTCACCATCCAGCACGGTTTATCGTGTTCGTGAAACGCGGGGCAACTATTCCGTACGTCTTCGGGACAATCTTTCATTTTCCAACAGGGAATCATGGCAAGAAGTCGTTTGATTCCTTCCACGCTGATTTTCTCTTTGTTAATCATTCCCCTCATACAACGAACCCGCTCAATGTCCACCTGAGTGAAACGACGGTGCCTGCTGTTCCTTCGGAAGGGAATAATCAATCCTTCGCGCTCATACAAGCGTAGCGTAGGGATAGAAACTCCGAGAATATCTGCCGCCTCGCCGATGGTATAAAATTGTTCTTGCATATCATTACTTGCTGACTGTTGATGTTGGTAGAATTAAATCTTTATTTTTAATTGTCAGATAATGTGCCAAAGAAACTCTGCAAAATTAAATCGAAAATTATAGAGGAAGGGAGGTTTAATCTCAGAAGTGAAAAGAAATCGTGCAGGAATGAAAAAACGGCAATGAATAGACCGATGTGCGACTCACTTTCCTTTTTATAGTGGTTATAATTGAGGGTTTAATACACCTTACCGGGAAAAAGTGAGTCGCACGTACATTTTTCCATTGCTTCTGATTTTAAATAACATTATCTTTTCCATCATTTTAGGACACGATGCGGCAATTACATTGTGGACGGTTCTTTTCGAAATATTTTTAAAAAATTTCAGCAAATACTTTGAGTTGGAACGAT
The DNA here is from genome assembly GCA_016191715.1 of Ignavibacteriota bacterium. GTDB lineage: Bacteria > Bacteroidota > Ignavibacteria > UBA10030 > SZUA-254 > FW602-bin19. The sequence goes on from JACPVN010000523.1 coordinate 12,088, forward strand.
ATATTATAAAAGGAATAGCCTATGAAAACCCAATTACCAATTTCAAACGTCATAGAAAGCCTGACAACTACGAAGTTGTTTTCACGTTTTAAACACATCGTAAGAGTTACAATTCTCTTACTGTTGTGTGTACACTTAACAAGTGCATGGGTGCTTGCAAAAGAAAAGAGTAATAGGAAGAAAGCCACGACGAGTACACAGTCTGTCCGTGTTTCTTCCGGATGGAATTTAATGTCGCTTCCTCTCTTTCCGACAAACGGTTTCAAAAACTATCTCTTCCCTTCTGCCGCTTCATCTTCATTCATGTACCAAAATGGTTATGTGGAAAAAAGATACATTAGAAAATGGAATTGGTTTCTGGATTAAATTTGATTCATCAGAAACAATACCAATTTCCGGCAACATTATTTTTGATGATTCAATTGAGGTGGTCGAAGGGTGGAATCTCATCGGTTCTCTGTCTGTACCGATTGCAGTTAGCACAATCAAAACAGAGCCGATGGTTCTCATCACCTCTGAATTTTGGGGATATGTTCCGGGGATTGGTTATCAACAAAGCGATACTTTACAACCGGGACATGGGTACTGGATAAAAGCAAATCAAAATGGTGTCATCATGTTACCTTCTGATTCGGTTAAAACAATTGTTCCTGAAAATACCATAGTAGTAAACGACACTACGTACAATGAGAATTTAATTGGAATATCGCCTGATAGTACACAATTTATTTTTAATCCCACTTTCGATTCACTATATCCGTTGCAAATAGGTGATGTAATGGTGAATACAAATGGTGAAGGGATGCTCCGGAAGGTAACCAATATACAACGTAACGAGGATTCAATAATTGTAACAACTACATCTGCAACTCTCACTGACGCTATTGCGAGAGGGGAGGGAAGTTTTCTCGACAGTCTTACCGTAGATAATATTGATACAATTAATTACTTTGTTCAGGGCTTAAAACTAAAAGTAAAACCCGGAAATAATATCAAAGGAATAGATGCTATCAACTTTGATTTTGACACTGTGGTTTTTTATGATGATGATGGAGATCTCGATACTAAATTCGATCAAATAAGAACGACTGGCAATTTCGAAATAGGACCAATCGTAAGGGGTACTGTAAAATTAGATTGGTTCACGTTGGAGAAACTTGAATTGGAATATCAATTTGTGGAAAGGTTAAATCAACAGTTAGAAATAGGATTGATTGATTACAGTCTTGAAAAAGAAACGACAATTGTAACCATAGAATTTAAAACCTTTAAAATTATGGTCGGTTATGTTCCGGTATTAATCAAACCCATTCTCAATATAAAAGTGGGCTCTGAAATAAATGTTAACAGTTCGATTACTACAGGAGTGCACCAAGAATACACATATACCGCAGGGTTACGTTATGAGGATGAACTCTGGACAACTTATGCAAATAAAACTTCTTTATTTGAAAATGAACCTCCAACATTGAGTGGTTCTCTTAATGCAAAAGTATATATCAAACCAGAATTGGAGTTCAAAATTTATGGCACATTATCACCTTATTTGTATGGTGAATTGTATGCAGAGCTTGGTGCAGATGTAGCAGAAAGCCCGTGGTGGGAGTTGTATGCCGGCTTGGATTTAGGCGCAGGGGTAAGAATGTCAATCTTTGATGAGGAATTATTTGACTATTACGGTCAATTGATAGAGTTAAGGATGAAAATTGCGGAAGCTTCCGGTGCGTTTGATTTATATCCTGATGAACCAACATTACTATCACCTGAAAATAATGCAATAGATATTTCTACAACTCGAGAACTGACTTGGAATGCCAGCAACAAGGCAACAAGTTATACACTACAGGTCTCGGCCGATAGTTCATTTGCAAATTTTGTTTACAATCAAAGTGGGTTGACAGATACGATGCAGCAAGTTACCGGATTAAACAATTTAACAAAATATTACTGGCGTGTTGGTGCGACAAATAGTTTCGGAACATCTGGTTGGTCAACAAAGTGGATTTTTACTACTATTGGGTTACCGCCTTCTGCGCCAATTTTGATAACGCCGTCAAATAATGCAGTAGATGTTTCTACAATTCCAGAACTTGTTTGGAATATAGGCAACAGTGCGACGAGTTATACTTTACAAATTTCAACTGATAGTTTGTTTTCAACTTTTGCATATAATCAAAATGGATTGACAGACACAAGTCAACAGGTCAATGAATTGAGCAATTCAACAAAGTATTACTGGCGTGTCAGTGCTTCAAACAGTTACGGAACATCTGGATGGTCAAACGTCTGGAGTTTTACCACTACAACCAGTGGAGGAGGCACGCCTTGCCCTAGTACACCAACCGTAACATACGAAGGCAAAACATATAACACAGTGCAAGTAGGTGCACAATGTTGGTTTAAAGAAAATCTTGATGTAGGGACAATGATTACTGGCAGTTTAAATCAAACGAACACCGGTACTATAGAAAAATTTTGTTATAACAATGACACAACAAAATGCAGTACGTACGGTGGTTTATACCAATGGAACGAAGCGATGCAGTATTCAACTACTGCCGGCGCACAAGGTATCTGCCCGACAGGTTGGCATATACCGACGTATGCAGAACTCCTTACTCTGAAAGCAACAGTAAATAATGATGGAAACGCATTAAAAGCAGTAGGACAAGGAACTGGCGGTGGAGAGGGAACAAACACAAGTGGTTTCTCTGCATTGATTGCAGGCTATAGAAACTATGATGGTGGTTTTTATTTTATGGGACAAGATGCACAATTTTGGAGCTCTAGCATAAACAATACGACAAATTCTTTTCACTTGTACCTGACAGGCCAAAGTAGTATCATCGCTTTAACCAATAACAGTAAGGATTTTGGTTTTAGTATTCGCTGTCTCAAGGATATTTCAGAGACAAACAATCCACCTAATCAGCCCTCCAATCCAATCCCTAGTGATAGTGAAACAAACGTTACAACTTCACCAACACTTCGCTGGAGTTGTAACGACCCTGATGGAGATACATTGACGTATGATGTTTATTTTGGAACAGATCATCCTCCGGCAACGAAAGTTAGTTCCGGACAAAGCGATACAAGTTTTAATTGCAGTATACTTGATACGAACAGAACCTATTATTGGAATATAATTGCAAAAGATAGTAACGGTGATTCAACAATTAGTGTGATATGGAGTTTTACTACAAGTACTATAGTGGCTCCAGAAATGATACAAATTACTGGGGGTTGGATTGGTACAGATGTTCAAATAAGTAATTTCTCAATTGATAGGTATGAAATTACATTTGAGCTATGGAATGAAGTTAGGTCTTGGGGTTTGTTAAATGGCTATACTGATTTAAACCCCGGTAGAAACGGTAAAAATGGTACGACAAATCATCCTGTAACAGAAGTGACTTGGTATGATATGATTAAATGGTGTAATGCACGTTCCGAAAAAAATGGATTAATGCAAGTTTATTATACTAACAGTAGTAAAAATATTGTTTATCGTACAAGTCAGATAGATATCAGTAACGATGCTGTAGACTGGTCAGCAAACGGATTTCGTCTTCCAACTGAAACTGAATGGCATTTTGCTGCTATGGGTGGGAATCAAACTCACAATTATTTGTACAGTGGTAGTGATACGATAGGAAATGTTGCTTGGTACGACAACAATTCTTCAACGAATACTCATCCTGTGGGACAGAAGCAAGCAAACGAACTTGGTATATACGATATGAGTGGGAATGTATTTGAAATGTGTTGGGATTGGTATTCAACTACCTTTCCAATGCCTGGGATCAATCCAAAAGGACCTACATCGGGAACCCATAGAGTTGTGCGCGGTGGACAATTTCTAAGTCCTCCTGTGTATTGCCGAGTAAACTATCGAACTACAGCTACGCCATCGAGCAATAGTTATTCTAACAGTTTTCGCTGTGTAAAAAAATGATATTTTTTTGGGAAAGATAAAGTAATCCTAACAACCTTCCTTCTTTTTCTTCTTCGTTGTACCTGTTGGAGCGGGAGAGCCGGATGGCATTTGAATTTTCGGAATTGCAAGTTGCTTTGTCTGAGAAACTTCCGATGCGCCGGTGATTGGCGTACCGCCGAAGTATTTGCTCACGACTTTTCTTTTTTCAAACGCCTGCTTCACTTCGGCTGTTGCGCTATCGCTGATGGAAGGGAAGAGAATACGGTCTTTCCATTCGGCGAGTCCGTCGCGCAGGATGAAAACATTCTTGTACTGTTGTGCCTTCAGGATAAACCACGCCTGCGCCGCGTGAATTCCTCCTTCAGAATAGAGAAGCAATTTTTCATTCCTCATCAGTTCGGCATCGAATAATGAACCGACAGGAATATTTTCGGCTGTGGGAATATGATACTCTGCAAACTCTTTTTCGCTTCGAACGTCAATGAGCCGGAAATCCGCTTTTCCTTTGATAATCCAATCGGCAAGTTCATCAACAGAAATATGGTCTGTTTCTCTTTCAACCAAGAGACAGAGTTCTTTCACGTTCATTGTTGCAGTATTTCCTTTGTAAGGATTGCCCGCAACGATTGCAAATATGCCGAGAAGTCCCGCAACGAGAGCGAGCGATTGATGGAGTGAAAGTTTTAACGTTTTCATTTTCGAACTCCTCCTGATTTTACTGAGAATTTTTTCTCAACCCATTCCGCGCCAACGAATCCACCCAGCGCCATGAGTATCACAAGAAACACTACCAGTCCGTACGAAATGCCGAAGAGTTGAGGGAGAGTAACTTTCCCCATCGCAGTTGATGTATAAAAATCTTTCAGGAGGGGAAATGCTTCACCAAAAGCAAAGATTCCGGCGATGATTCCGAGCAGATAAATCATTCCGTCGTACTTTCCTGTTGATGCGGCTACGCATGAAGTCCCCGGACAGTAGCCGCCGATGACAAACCCGACTCCGAGAATCAACCCGCCGACGATTTGCGGAACGAGAAACGTGTTACTGACATACACCAGTGATAAATCAACCAAGCCGAGAACAGAAAGCCAGAACAATCCGACCATCGCCGTGATGACGGCGGTGAACATGACTTTGAAGACGGTGAGGTCGGTGAGATAAAATTGAGCGGCGAGTTTCCGTCCGCTTCCGAACCCTGCGCGTTCGAGGAAGAACCCGAACCCGATCCCGATGATGAATGCGACGATGAGACTTGTCTCCTCACCGAAGTAATCGAATTTGAAAAAGGGTGCGTTCATTGCCATTGTCTCCTGAAAAAGTAAGCAACCGCGTAGCCGCCCGCAAAGACCGAGAGCATGAACGCCCAACTTCCGAGACTAAGGAGCGCGCCGCCTGTCAATGCCTGACCGCTTGTACAACCGCGCGCAAGTTTCGCACCGAAGCCCATGATTCCGCCGCCGAGAAACGCAAGGAGAAATCTTTTACCGGTGGAAATTCGTTCTCCTTTTTCCACCGTTCCTTTTACGCGGTGTGCGAGGATGCCGGAGAAAAATCCACCGACTATCACGCCGAGAACTTCAAACACAAGCCAGTCTTTTAACGGGTTGTGTTTGCCGTCTCCGAGATATTCTGAAAAAAATCCGTTCGAGGTTGCGTGCTCGGGTGCGACTGCGTTGACACCGACGGAAACCAACGATGTGAACGCGCCGGATGCGCCAAGCCCGCGCCCCATAATCACGAACGAAGCAAGCAAGACAAGTCCCAGTCCGATTCCCGCAACGTACGGGTTCCAGTATCGTGCGGCAGGTTGTTCAATTCTGTCGTGTACCGCCTCAGCGGTATCATCAACAGGTCCATTAAGTGTTAGTGTTTTCATGTTGTTCTTTTTCAATTTATTTTGTTTGAAACCGCTGAAGCGGTTTTGATGACATTATCTTTTTATTAAGAGGTTGTCCAAAAAATCCGAAAGATAGTAGGACAGAAATCCTTTTCTGTCCTGCACAGGCAGGGATGCCTGTCCTACCTACCTTTGAAAAACCTCTTAGTAGAAAAAATATTTTTTGAAGTTGTTTCAACGGCTTTGCACGATTACTGTCCGGCAATCGTCCAATGGCTGAATTGTCCTGCATACACAATCACGAATCGTAAAATCAATCCACCCGCAACTACCATAATCGGCGCGACGGGAGTGTGCTGAACTTTATGATTCACCGCGAGGAGTTGGATGATAAGCGGAACCACGATACCAAGTCCGATAACGAACACCCAGAAGATTGCCGCGTACGGACCGTTCAAAATCAAATACGCCGCGTTTTGATGCGCCTGCGTTGAACTGAGAAGACCGATAATAAATTGAGCAAACACGAATAGTTCAAAAATCAGAAATCCGTTATCTGCTTTTGCAAGAAGTTCCCGTTCGTATCTATCGTCGGTAATCATGTGGACGAGTGCCGCCGCAGAAGAAAGTCCGCTTGTGAGAAAGAGAACCCAGAGGATGGAACTGTTCCAGAGCGGACGTGCGCCAAGTGCACTGAGTAATACGCCGGTGTACATTCCGAGAATCGCTCCGACAATCATACTTAACACACCGACGTTCTTCACAGCAGTTGGATGTTGATTGATGAATGTAGAAATCTTATCAAAGATTTTAATGCGGTTTTGAAACGCGGGTGGAATCCTTGTGAGCGTAGTTGCAAGGAGAGTCGGGTAAACCAGAATCAGAATCCATGAACCCCACGACATCGGCGAACTGATCTTGAAGGCAGTGTATAATCGCCAGACATACAATTTATGTTCGAGGTCAAGGAACAACGCAAACATTCCTGCGCTAAGAAGAATGAGACTGATGTGCGGAAGATAGAAGCAAGAAAAATAGCTATGCTTTGATTTTCCTTTGAAGATGAAGTAGCCGGAGATAATCATGATGCCGGCGACGAGTCCGCCAAGGAAAAGATAAACCGGAATTTCCCAGCCCCAGATGTGGAGTGACGGGTCTATCTGCGGGTTCGTGCGTGTTGTAGTTAGTTCGTTCATAATTTTTATTATTACTTTAGTCTTGAGATTGTCATTCCTGCGAAAGCAGGAATCCATTCCACTCTGTACGATTTTGGATTCCCGTTGGCACGGGAATGACATTTTTCAAGAGTTCCTACATCAAATAAAAAATATTCGGTTGTGTTCCTGCTTCCGGCATCAACGAGTGATGCTTGCGCGAGTTCAATAACTTGTTCACCTGACTGTTCGCATCATCCAACTCACCAAAGTACATGCAATGCGTCGGACAGACAGAGACACACGCGGGGTCAAGTCCTTTTTCAACGCGATGAATACAGAACGTGCATTTGTCCGCGTAACCTTCGGGATGAATGAACCGCGCATCGTACGGACATGAGGCAACGCACGCCTTGCAACCGATGCACTCATCTTTCGTCACCAATACCACGCCGCCAAGTTCGTGAACATGACTTGCGCCGGTCGGACAGCAACTCACGCA